>NZ_JARPLU010000003.1:0-69310 GCF_032349615.1 Limnospira sp. PMC 1279.21
AATACATTGCCCTCACCCTAAATCTGGATCCCAGAGAGGGAGAGGGACTTTGAGAAGTGATCAGATGATTTCTGAACAGGCTGTACCCCCCGTTAATTACAGAAGGAAGAGGGGGCGACAAGATTAATTAACCCGCCCTCTGATACCCCCCGTTAATTACAGAAGGGGGCGACAAGATTAATTAACCCGCCCTCTGGAAGATTGTCGCATACCCGGAAATTTTGGGCCATAGCCAGATTTTTCCACGTTCAATGTATCTTTAGCAATCAATTCGGGAATTTTGAGATGAGTAACTTATATTTAATTCGTCATGGAATCGCCGCCGATCGCGGTACTTACCAAAAGGACGAACAACGTCCCCTCACCCCAGAAGGCGATCGCAAAACCCGTCAAGTAGCCCTTACACTGAAACAGCTCAAAATTCAGTTTCATTGTATACTTTCCAGTCCTCTTGTGCGCGCCAGACAAACCGCCGAAATTCTCCAATCAACCGGACTGAGTTCCCGGTTAGAAATCTTGCCAGCCCTAGCCCCTGATGGTGACATTCAACAATGGTTAGATTGGTACGGAAACCATGACAAAACTAGGGATAAGGATTGGGCGCTAGTCGGACACCAACCGGATTTAGGCAATTGGGCAGAATATCTAATCTGGCAAAAATCTGCAGATGTTTTAATCGTGAAAAAAGCTGGTATAATTGGAATCAAAATTCCCAAACAGGGTATGATACAAGGGAATTCCCGTCTGTTTTGGTTGACAGCTCCTAAATTTTTGTTGGGACTAAATGAACGTTAACTTTTATTAACAGCCATTTGTTAATTAATTATTTTAAAATGGCGTTTGTTTCAATGTGTCTGGTAATGTAATACCTGTACATTCTACACATATAGAAAAGCTCCTATGACTACAACGAGTGAGTTTAAGCCCGGTTTAGAGGGCGTTCCCGCTACGCTGTCAAGCATCAGCTACGTTGATGGACAAAAAGGACTCCTGGAATACCGAGGGATCAGCATCGAGCAGTTGGCTGAACAAAGCACATTTTTGGAAACTGCCTATTTGTTGATCTGGGGAAAACTGCCAACGAAAGACGAACTCGCAGATTTTGAGCATGAAATCCGCTATCACCGTCGGATTAAATATCGGATTCGGGACATGATGAAATGCTTTCCCGAAACCGGTCACCCCATGGATGCTCTGCAAACCTCAGCGGCTGCTTTAGGGCTGTTCTACTCCCGTCGCGCCTTAGATAATCCCGAGTACATTCGCCAAGCGGTAGTGCGACTGCTGGCGAAAATTCCGACGATGGTAGCAGCTTTTAAACTGATGCGGAAAGGGAATGATCCGGTACAACCCAGGGACGATTTGGACTACTCCGCCAACTTCCTATATATGCTGAGTGAAATGGAACCGGACCCGTTAGCAGCTCGTGTTTTTGATGTGTGCTTAACTCTCCATGCAGAACACACCATCAACGCTTCGACATTTTCGGCAATGGTGACAGCTTCGACGTTAACTGACCCCTATGCGGTGATCGCGTCGGCGGTGGGAACTTTAGCAGGTCCACTGCACGGGGGTGCTAACGAGGAAGTTCTGGAAATGCTCGAAGAAATTGGTTCTGTGGAAAATGTCCGGCCCTACCTAGATAGCTTGATGGAGAAAAAAGCCAAAATTATGGGCTTTGGTCATCGGGTGTATAAAGTCAAAGACCCGAGGGCAACTATTCTTCAGAATTTGGCAGAGCAACTGTTTGAGAAGTTTGGTTCCGACCAATACTATGAAGTGGCGGTGGAATTAGAAAAGGTGGTTCAGGAACGGTTGGGACATAAGGGTATTTATGCCAATGTGGACTTCTATTCTGGTTTGGTGTACCGGAAATTGGGTATTCCCTCGGACTTGTTTACTCCGATTTTTGCGATCGCTCGGGTAGCTGGATGGTTAGCGCACTGGAAAGAACAATTGGTCAAGAACCGCATTTATCGACCCACCCAGATCTACACGGGAAATCATGCGGAAACTTATATCCCCATTCATGACCGCAACTGTGCGATCGACCTGCAAGGTCCAGTGATTAAATAGGTATTGAACCACTACAGATTGGGATTGGGGGAAAGGGCAATAGCCCCCCCCCATTTCCTTTTTTTGGGGGCAGAAATTCCCCCGGCGGTGAAAATTTCCCCCGCTCGTGAAGATTTGAGTCCCTCCAGCGGTTATACTGATCAGGGGAATTGCAGCCGTTTTGAATGCGAATAATATATGAATCCAGGAATTGATATACAAGGAAGTTTCATTCAAGTCCTCCTAGATTTGGGTATACCAACAGGGGTGGCTAAAATTCTGTGGATGCCATTTCCCATGGGATTAATGCTAGTTGGTGCTACCGTAGGAGTATTAGGATCGGTTTGGTTGGAACGAAAAATATCCGCCGCCGCTCAACAACGTATCGGACCCGAATATATTGGCCCGATGGGGAGTTTGGCTCCCCTGGCAGATGGCCTGAAACTTTTGCTAAAGGAAGATATTGTCCCGTTTAAGGCAGATCCGCTATTATTTACTCTCGGCCCGATTATTGTGTCGATTCCGGTGTTTTTGTCTTACCTGATTGTGCCGTTTGGACAAAATTTGGCGATCGCTAATCTGGGGACAGCAATATTTTTGTGGATCGCCCTATCGAGTATTCAGCCTATTGGTCTACTGATGTCCGGCTACGCTTCCAATAATAAATACTCCCTACTGGGAGGGCTACGGGCCGCCGCTCAGTCCATCAGTTACGAAATTCCCCTCGCCCTAGCCGTGTTGGCCGTGGTGATGATGTCTAATAGCCTCAGTACCCTTGATATTGTGCAACAACAGTCCGGCTATGGCATCCTGGGTTGGAACGTCTGGCGACAACCTGTGGGTTTTGCGATTTTCTGTATTGCCGCTTTGGCTGAGTGTGAAAGATTACCTTTTGATTTACCAGAAGCTGAGGAAGAGTTGATCGCTGGATATCAGACGGAATATTCCGGGATGAAATTTGCTCTGTATTACCTGGCTTCCTATGTCAACCTGGTACTATCTGCCCTGTTGGTATCAGTTTTGTACCTTGGGGGTTGGAATTTTCCGATTCCCGTCGTGGCGATCGCAGGACTTTTGGGCGTGAGTGAAACCACCCCTTGGTTACAGGTGCTAACCGCCAGTCTCGGCATTACCATGACTATCCTGAAAGCCTATCTACTGGTATTTACTGCTATTCTGATCCGGTGGACCGTCCCTAGGGTTCGTATTGACCAACTGCTTAACCTGGGTTGGAAATTCTTACTCCCCGTGGCTTTGGTAAATCTTTTGCTAACAGCCGCCTTAAAACTAGCATTTCCCATAGCTTTTGGGGGATAAATATTAAAGGGGGCTAATCCCTAAACTTAAGTTAACCCAAGCTAAGACACTCCGAAAACACTATGCTCAAGTTTCTTAACCAAGTTGGCGACTACGCCAAGGAAACCATTCAAGCCGCTAAATATATCGGTCAGGGTCTATCTGTCACCTTTGACCACATGAAGCGGCGACCCATTACTGTTCAATACCCCTATGAAAAACTGATTCCTTCCGAAAGGTTCCGGGGTCGCATTCACTTTGAGTTTGATAAGTGCATCTCCTGCGAGGTCTGCGTCAGGGTATGCCCCATTAACCTCCCCGTCGTAGACTGGGAATTTAACCGGGAAACTAAGAAAAAGAAACTCAAACACTACAGCATCGATTTTGGCGTTTGCATCTTCTGCGGTAATTGTGTCGAATATTGTCCGACTAATTGTCTGTCAATGACGGAAGAATACGAACTGGCGGCTTACGATCGCCATGAGTTGAACTATGATAGTGTGGCACTGGGACGGTTACCCTACAAGGTGACTGATGATCCGATGGTGACTCCCCTGCGGGAACTTGCCTATTTACCCAAGGGAGTTATGGACCCCCACGATCTTCCCCCAAATTCCCGTCGTTCTGGTTTGCGTCCAGAGGAAATTCTCGATAAGATGGAACAACAACGGGATGGGGAATCCCAAGCTAAGGCAGAAAAAGCCTGATTTTAATAACTTTGGCAGGGGTAATGTCTCCATTACCCAAACTTTGATAACTCTAGGATATGCCCGTGAATTTAGCAGAAGGGGTTCAGGTCGTTTCCTTTGGCCTGCTAACCATCATGATGATTGGCTCCGCTTTGGGTGTGGTTTTGCTCAAAAATATCGTTTACTCGGCATTTTTGCTGGGAGGCGTGTTTATGAGCATGGCTGGATTATATCTCCTACTCAATGCGGATTTTGTGGCTGCGGCTCAAGTTTTGATTTATGTCGGTTCTGTTAATGTCTTGATCCTGTTTGGGATCATGTTGGTTAACAAACAACAGGATTTTCGGGTTTTACCTAATGCTGGGCTGCGCCAAATTGCTACGGCTGTGGTCTGTGTGGGCTTATTTGCTCTGTTGTCTACTATGGTGTTATCAACGCCATGGTCGGTTACGACTACAGTGGTGACCATTGAAAGTTCGGCGATCGCTATTGGTGAACATTTCTTTACTGACTTTTTGCTACCCTTTGAGTTAGCTTCTGTGTTCTTGCTAATGGCTATGGTGGGAGCTATTGTTCTCGCTCGTCGGGATTTTCTCCCCGATGCTTCTAACGCGCCAACTACAACTACACCTCTTTTAATGCTCACCGAGCGCCCCCGGGAACTGGTCTCCGTTTCTGGTAGCTCTGAGGATTCCTCCGAATAATGGCTAGAGTAGCGATCGGTTAATCTACAGCGAGGCTATTTAACCCTGGGTTAGGCCTTCGCTGTGGTGATCCCGATGGCATTACACAGACACTTGGAAATCTTAAAAATTGTTTATGGAATTGCAACTTCAATATTTTCTATTGGTCGCGGCGGCTTTGTTTTGTATTGGTATCTATGGATTGATTACTAGCCGTAATGCGGTCCGGGTTCTCATGTCTATTGAGTTACTGCTTAATGCTGTTAACCTCAATTTGATGGGGTTTTCTAACTATTTGGACTCTGGGAGTATTAAGGGTCAAGTTTTTGCGGTGTTTGTCATTACCGTGGCGGCGGCGGAGGCGGCGGTCGGTTTGGCGATCGTCTTGACAATTTATCGTAACCGTGATACGGTCGATATGGAAGAGTTTAACTTGTTAAAGTGGTAGTCTTCCTAACTCAAACTAATCATTGAAAGCCTGGTTTCTAAGGAAATTAGGCTTTTTTGGTGGTGGACTCTAAGACGAGAGGGGCGATCGCAGAAGTAAGATCTTATTTTCATTGTGCTAGAATGTTGTAGTGCAGGAATCCCTTGAGCTATCAGGGTATTCCCAGGGTCTAGCACAATTGCCAATTGGGGTCAACGGGTTCCCGATAACTGAATATGGTAAACCCTTTCAGTGAGGGGGAGTTGTTGAACTCGGAAAACCCTGGCTTTGATGGCTAGTGGGTTCAGTTTCACTTAGCACTCTTATCATCAGAGAAAATTATTATAGATACTTCACCTATTATTGTTGGACCGGAGACTAAAATAATTGATGCGATCGCTCTAATGAAGGAGTTGGACGCACAAGTTGTTTTGGTTGTCAATGACAGTACCCCGATTGGTTCATTCAGCGCCAAGGAGGTAGTCGATGTCGTGTCGAAAAAAATAGATCTAAATGAGACTAAAGTGGCAGAAGTAATGAAGGAATTACCACTGGTCTTCAAAAAGTCACATTTGCCGAATATCTCTAGCCTAATTTCATTATTTAATAATGCTAAAACTGATTTTTGTGTCGTAGTTAATGACGAAAATCATTTATTGGGATTAATTTCGAGTTACCGACTTTTACAAATTCTGAACAATCCCATATTATATCAATCAGTTTATCAACTCCAAGAACAGCTTGATATTCTGCAAAGTGACAATGATGATTGGCGGGATGAGACCCAAGCACAAATAGACCAAATACAGGCAGAATTTCAAGACCTAAAAACTCGTTTAATTACGACAATTTCCCATGAGTTAAGGACTCCCTTAACTACTATTTCTTTCTCGGCTGGATTATTAGAAAGTTATAGTCAGAGAATTTCCGATGACAAAAAACGCACCCATTTTCAGAGAATCAGGGTAGGAATCCAGCAAATGACAGAACTTTTAAATGATATTCTCATCATTGAAAAAGCGGAATCTGGCAAGTTAATCCCCCATCCCGTGGTGGTGAATCTGAAAGAGTTTTGCGCTAACTTAATTGCGGAAATTCAACTAACCACGGATAAACACAATTTAATTTTTACCTGTCCTAGCAGTTTCCCGGATACCAGACTTGATGAGTATTTAATCTCACAAATACTAACTAACCTGATTTCTAACGCGATTAAGTATTCCCAGGCGGGGGGGGATATTAAAATAGACTTGACTTGTGAGGATGATCGGGTTATCTTGATGATTAAGGACTCAGGTATTGGCATTCCTAAGTTGGATCTCAAACACCTATTTGAGCCGTTTCACCGTGGTAGCAATGTGGGGAATATATCAGGAACAGGACTGGGGTTGCCTTTGGTGAAAAAAGCGGTAGATTTACAGCTTGGTGAAATTCGGGTGGAAAGTGAAGAAGGAATAGGAACAACTTGTACAGTTATCTTGCCATCTAAATTAGAGGAATGAAAAAAATTCTGATTATTGAAGATGAAAGATTGGTCAGAGAGAACTTGGTGGAACTGCTAACATTTGAGAATTTCCAAGTGTTGGAAGCTACCGATGGTCTGCGGGGTGTTAAACTGGCTGAACAGGAGCAACCTGATCTGATTTTGTGTGATGTGATGATGCCGATACTTGATGGTTATGGGGTTCTCGCACAGCTTCGACAGAACCCGAAAACGGCAATTATTCCGTTTATTTTTATGACGGCTTTAGCCGATCGCATGAATACCCGCAAGGCTATGGAGTTGGGTGCTGATGATTATATTACTAAACCCTGTTCAGCAGCGGAGCTAATGCGATCAATTACCGTGCGTTTAGAAAAATATTCCAATATGCAACGGTATTATCAAAATAATCAGAGTCAAATTGTATCTACAGAATCACCACTGAATCAACTGTTGGACTGGGACGGAATCACTAATTTACCGAATCGTTTGGCTTTGCGCGATCGCTTTGAACAAATTTTAGAGAATTTACCAAGTTACGATTCGGGATTAATTCCCATTGTCTGTTTGAGTGTAGATAGATTTAAGCGGATTAATGACATCCTTGGTTATGAGTCGGCGGAAGCACTACTTAAAGCGGTGGGAGAAAGACTGGTTAAAGCTATGGATAATCAGGGGACTGTAGCTTATTTGACCAGTGGAGAGTTTGCGATTATTGGTGAGTTCACTGGCTCGGAAAATCAAGTCCATGAGCAAGCCCAACTACTCAGGGATGCTGTGGCTGAACCCTTATTAATTAGGGGTCATGAAATTGTGATTATGTCTAGTATGGGAATTGCTCTGTATCCTCTTCATGGTCAGGAGATTGATTCGCTGTTAAAAAATAGTCAAATTGCTTTAAATTCGAGTCGCAGTTATGGAGGAAACCGCTGTACAGTATATCGAGATAGTTTACAGGTGATCTCAGCGGATAGTCTGGCTTTAGAAGCGGATTTGCAAAAAGCGATCGCCAGGAATGAGTTACAACTTTATTATCAGCCAAAAGTCTGCTTAAAAACTGGTAAAATTGTGGGTGCTGAGGCTTTGCTGAGGTGGAATAGGCGCAATAATGGTCTAGTCCCACCGGCGTTATTTATTCCTTTGGCTGAAGAAACAGGTTTAATTCAAGCTCTTGGAGAATGGGTAGTTAAAACGGCTTGTAATCAAATCAAAAATTGGGCAAATTTAGGCCTGTTAATTCCGGTAGCGATTAATGTTTCAGCTGATCAGTTTAATCATCCTGATTTTTGCCACCATTTAAGGGAAATTTTACAAAGTGAAGGGGTAGATCCGGCTTATTTGGAACTAGAGTTAACCGAAAGTATCTTGGTGAAAAATGAGGAGTTATCTATCCGGAAGTTAAAGGAATTAAATTCTCTGGGTTTAAAAATTGCCATTGATGATTTTGGGACGGGTTACTCTTCTCTTAACTATTTAAATAAGTTTCGTTTTGATACTTTGAAACTAGACCGTTGCTTTGTGAAGGATGTTGATAAAAATCCGAAAACTCAAGCTATTGTGAAGGCGGTTACTATGATGACCAAACAACTTAACTTAAAGGTGGTGGCGGAAGGGGTACAAACGGAAGAAGAACTGGCGTTTATTTATGACAATTTATGTGATGAAATTCAGGGTTATATTTTCAGTCCCCCCCTGACGGCTGCTCAGTTTGAAGGTTTATTAAAAAGCGATCCTGATTTTAACCTACCCAATTATTGAAATAAAGCGATCGCCTCTTTTAAATCCACATTACCGCCACTAATAATCACCCCAACACGACGATTAGCAGCGGGGACAATTCCCGAAAGTAAAGCGGCTGTGGCTAATGCTCCGGTGGGTTCTACCACCAATTTTAACCTTTCCCATAAAAACCGCATCGCCTCAATAATTTGAGTTTCGGAAACCGTTACCATATCATCAACAGTCTCTAGGATAATCGGAAAGGTGAGACTTCCCAAATAAGGTGTTCTCGCGCCATCAGCAATAGTTTGGGGGTTGTGAATAGTCTGGAGAATTTTAGTCTTAAATGACCGGGTAGCATCGTCTGCTAAAGCGGGTTCAACGCCGATAATTTGACAAGCCGGAGAAAGTTGGCGAGTAGCGATCGCACAACCGGAAAGCAAGCCACCGCCGCCACAACAAACTAACAATAAATCCAATTCTCCTACATCCTCAATTAACTCTAATGCTGTAGTTCCCTGTCCGGCGATAATATCGGGATGATTATAGGGGGGAATAATGGTAGCATTTCTTTCCTCGGCTAGTTGTTGACAATATTTTTCTCGCACTACTTCCGAGGGATTATACAGGACAATTTCCGCGCCATAATTGGCTGTAGCCGATCGCTTGACAGCGGGGGCATTGTCTGGCATAATGATAGTGGTGTTGATTCCTAGAATTGACCCGGCTTGTGCGATCGCTTGGGCGTGATTGCCGGAGGAATAGGTAAACACGCCCTGTTGCCGTTTCGGATCTAGCAAAGATAGGGCATTGAAAGCACCACGAAACTTAAATGATCCGGTACGTTGGAAATTCTCGCACTTAAAAAAAACCGTCCCCCCAGTTAGTCGATTCACGGTGGTAGATGTAACCACTGGGGTGGGCTTAATGTAGCCCTGGAGACGTGCGGAGGCGGCAGCAACTGCGTTAAAGTTAACTGGTAACTGGCTATCCATGGTTAGTGCTGAATTTTGCCATCTTCGAGATGTAGAATGCGATCGGCCACATCAATGATGCGGGGGTCGTGAGTCACCATTAACACCGTCGCGCCGTCTTCCTTAGCCAACTTCCGCAAGACATCAATAACCGCGTGACCGCTGGTAGAGTCTAAGGCTGCTGTAGGTTCATCAGCCATAATCAGTTTAGGACTTCCCGCCAACGCGCGAGCGATCGCTACCCGCTGTTTTTGCCCCCCAGAAAGGTCACGGGGTCGCAAATGCTTCTTATCAGCCAAACCCACTTGATCGAGCCGTATTTGGGCTTCCTGACGCGCTCTCCGTCCACGAATGCCTTTGATATTTAGGGCAACTTCCACATTTTCCGCGGCCGTGAGTGCTGGAAACAAGTTAAATCCCTGAAAAATAAAGCCAATATTCCTTAGCCGAAACTGTGCCAACTGTTGGCGAGACATTTGGGTAATATTTTCGTCTAACAACATGACTCGCCCGGCTGTGGGGGTGAGAAGTCCGGCTAAAATTGAGAGTAATGTGGTTTTACCAGACCCACTTGGTCCCATCAAAAGTTGTATGTCCCCAGAGCGAACTTGCAGGTCAATGCCTTTGAGGACTTTAAAACTTTGCCGTCCAGATTGATAAATCATTTCAATCCCACAGGCCCAAATCGCGATCGCTTTGGGATCATGGTTGCGTTCAGCCATTAGGCTTTTGCTTTTGGCTAAGTTCGTCCAATTTAAGTTAGAAGTGATCATTGATGACCCTCGATCTGAAGATTAGCGACTGCTTACTGGCACGGTCTTTAAAACTTTACTGGTAGTTGTGACATGATCGGCAAAAAAATCTGGCTTCCATTTAATTATGACCTATTGGATAGTGGCAGTTTGGTATCAATATGACATTTGGGTAACTGTCACTGTCGGGGTCAATCTTTCCCCTGGGTTCAGGGGGGAGTCCAATTTTGGCTGGCACTTGATTCCCAGAATTCTATATATATAATAACCTGAAACCCGGTGGGTCTGTCTAGTGGTAGCCTTGCCCAAATCGCGATCGCTGATTCTGATCTGGCTGGCACTACTAACATAGCCGGGGTCACTCTACCTAGCATGAAAAGCTTATGGAATGGTTATATACGGCTGAGGCTGGACTCAAACTGCTAGTTGATTTGGCGAAGTTTTTATTAGAGACCATTTCGGTTTTTTGTGTGTTATTTGGCGTGGCGAAAACCGGACAACTGGCGATTCGATTTTCTCAATTTAAATATGATGAGTTTCTGTTTATTGAGTTACGGATTAGGTTTGGGGTGTGGTTGGCATTAGCCCTAGAATTTCAACTGGGGGCTGATATTCTGGCGACTACGGTAGCGCCGACGGAGGAAACTCTAATTAAATTGGGGGTGATTGCTGTGATTAGGACGTTTTTAAACTATTTCCTGAATAAGGAACTTGAGAAGGAGTTTGACTTTAAAAAAAATCATGGAAACAAATAAAGGAGTTTTCTGGGTGGGTGAATTAGTAGAATTGAGCAAGGAGTGAGCCGATGAATGATGCGGTTATATTATCTCTGGCTGATGCGATCGCCACCCAAGCTGTGGGGGTGAAATTGGGGCGATCGCTTGGTGCTAATAGTTTAATTCTGCTAGAGGGTAATCTAGGGACAGGTAAAACTACTTTAGTGCAAGGTATCGCTAAAGGTTTGGGGATTTCCGAATCAGTGGATAGTCCGACTTTTACTTTGATTAATGAGTATACAAGCGGACGGCTTCCTCTGTATCATTTGGATTTATATCGCCTGAATGAGTCGGAAATTGAGGGGTTGAATATTTCATTGTATTGGGAGGGGGTGGAGGTGGAACCGGGTATGGTGGCGGTGGAGTGGTCCGAACGTCTCCCCTATCGTCCGGCTGATTATTTGCAGATTATTTTGAGTCATACTCCCCAAGGCGATCGCCAAATTAAATTGATTCCCATGGGGGAGTTGGTGATAGAATTGGATGGGTTAATTGACCCGGTTTAACCAAGCTGGGTAAAGTGGCTCATAAATTGCCGATCAATATGGTCTTTCCATTGCCAAATTAGGGGATGGGGACCCAGACGAAAACAGCCGCGTGAGGCGATCGCCTGTTGGTCCCCTGTACTAATTAGGATTAAAAATTCTTTCTGCGGTCGATAGGCTTGTAGGGGTTGTTGGTTGGCTTTGCGTCGCAGGTTTTCCGCCAGGGGTTTTCCTTGACGGACCGCGAAAACTCCGGCTTTGGGTCGGGGATGGTTTAACATGGTGGCGATATCTCCAGTCGCGAAAATATCAGGGTGAGAGATAGACTGAAGGTAATCGTTAACTAGGATAAATCCTTGTTCGTCCGTCGCTAGTCCTGCGTCTTTTAACCAGGTGGCGGCGCTGGCTTGTGTCACCCAAAACAGGCGATCGCATTTTAGGGTTAATCCTGATTGACAATGAATAGTATGGGGGGATTTTCCTTCGATTTCCGTCACGGTTTCCCCTAGGTGTAGTTTGATACCTCTCTCGCTGAAAAGTTTTTGCAAACGCTGACTAACCTCCCGGTGGTGTTGGGGAATTAGGCGATCGCCTTTTTGAAATAGATGTAACTCTAGGTGATTTTCTGGTAGTGTGCTGTCGAGACCAGAAATCTGTTGGAGACGGGAAAATATGGCTAGGCTTAATTCCACTCCCCCCGCGCCGCCGCCAACCACTGCTAATCGCATTTTCTGCGTCCGGTTTTCCCTCACCGTTTCCACAATTTTATCCCAGTGGTTCAGAAATTTAGCAATAGGTTTCACCGGAATGGCCTGTTGTTGGACACCGGGGACCGTGATAGTGTTGGGGGTACTACCTATATCTATGGATAGGATATCGAAGGGGACGGGGGGACTGTTGGCGCACAGGACTTGATTCGTTTGTAGGTCTAAACCAATGGCGCGATCTATCAATAGTCTGGCTTTCGCCAAATTGGCTAAGGCTTGCACATCTATATGACAATCGTTAAACTTATATAGTCCCGCTATATATCCCGGTAGCATCCCCGAATAGGGAGTATGGTACACATCCGAAATTAGGGTGAGGCGTAGTCTGGGAATAGGATTGATGGCTAATTCTTTGAGAGCGATCGCATGGCTGTGACCCCCTCCAATTAGTACCAGGTCCTTAACAGGGGTAACAGAAAACATCGCTTAACTAAGGGAAACTCCGTTGATTTTCATGTTTTATTGATATTAATCCCCAGCAAAACTAGGTTAAATATCAGCGAGTTGGCTGCCCAAATCCATGATTCCGACACCCATAATATTTTACCATAACTCGATAAAAAAAACTTGATTAAATTTTTCTAAAGATAGCGATCGCTATGTGGTTGGGGGAATGTTGGCTAGGTAGACAGTTAAGCACTGATTTTCTACTGTAACCCCCAGGCCATAGCCTCCCAGAGTCATGCGGGGATCAGGGATTTTAACCTGTTGATAGGATAGATTTAGTTTTTCCTTAACTTAATTCCAGGCAATTTGTGTATAATGTTATAACAGTGAGCGATCGCGAATGTACCAGAAATTTTTGGGAATAGGGAAATTGATAGATTGGTGTAATTGAATACAAATCTTGTTAGCATATTTTGAAATCAATTAGCAATTGCGATCGGTAATATGGCGCATCAGAAAATGTAGATAATACTTCACAACTTATTCACAAAGGCTACCTAGACTGGGTAAACAGAGCTTAATAAATCCGCGTTAACCATCAACTTTGATCAACTTGGAGTTTTAAATTATGAGTACCTGTCCTTGCTGTGGTTCACCTATGTTAAGGCATATCAACCATAACCGAATTTATTGGTACTGCCAACACTGCCACGAAGAAATGCCTAACCTGTCTTTTATAGTAAGTCTCCAACGATCTGCAAGTCGGATATCTAGCCCCCTTGTGGCTCTGAGTTTTGAGGAAACTAACCTAGAAATGCCAGTGCTGGCTTAGTTTTTCCGACTAAAAGGCAGTAAAATGCCTAACTTGTATATTTGTATATACGATACCTTTTGGCTAAATCCGGTTTCTATCTACACAAAGGCTGCAATATACCCTCGCAGGGTCATGACCATATCACTCCATGAGCAAAATCATCAACTCCAACTAATCACGAGGGTATTGGCAAATTTTCCAGAAAATTGATTAAGTGGCGATCGCTAAGGTAAATTGAGCGATAGCTACTATGCAGCAGCCTTGATGGAAACTCCAATATGTCCACGGAACGATCGCAGTCTTCTGAACCCAAGCGACCATTACCCTATTCACCACCGCCTAGGTCTCAACGTCACCCTTGGCGGGATTTGGCGATCGCATTATTACGGAAAATCATTAAAATTTTGGAAGGCACCATTGACCAATTGGAAGCCGACCCTCAAATTCCCCGTCGTGGCCGTGGTTATGTTTGGTGGTGGGGTGCAATTTTATTAGTCATATTTGGTGTAGGACTGCTGCTGTTCTCGAAGTCTGGACCGGAAACCGCTACCAATTATCAGAGAGTTGAGGATATCCCACCAGTGACCACAACGGAGACACCACCACAGGTCCCCGTCACTGCGGAAACTATTTCCGAACCACCAGCCGAACCAGAAACCCCAGAAGTTCCTGAAGGCGAACCCCCTAACCCGGAAACCGAAATAGAGCCGGGTCGTTTACCTCCAGAACTAATTACCCCGAAGGCGGCGGAACCTGTGGGTTTGATTGCTTCTACTTTGACTGTGGAACCTTCTTTAACCAACTCAATTCGCGATCGCCTTGCTAAACTAACTACAGCCTATGGCGAGGATTTTATTGGGTCAGTTAAAGCGAATTTTGCCGGGAGTTTATTAGAAGTTGAGGTTAGCGATCGATGGTATCAGCTAGAATCTAAATATCAAAGTCGTTTGGCTAATCAATTATTTAAGCAAGTGCGATCGCTCGATTTTACTCGTCTGGAAATCCGAGATCGCGATCGTCAGCTTTTAGCTCGTAATGCCGTCATTGGATCTGATATGATTATATTTACTCCCTTGAAACCTGGCGTTATGGAACTTTCCGACCCTCAATAACCGGGAAAAAATCATGCCAATGACATCTTGTAGCCATAATTTGGGGTTCATCGAATCATCGAGGGTAGCCACCTCAAAACTAACTGGGATGATGAGTAATCAATCAGAGTTGATCATCCATACTGTGATTTCACCCCCTTTGTAACCTGAACCTATGTTAATCAAATTATTAAAGCAGAGAACCTCTAACCTATTTGAGCAAGTCCCTCTCAAACAGATAATTATTGTTCCTTTTGTGCTTCAGCTATTCGCCACAGTGGGAGTCACAGGATATCTATCTTGGCGCAACGGTCAGCAGGCGGTTATGGATATAGCTAACCAACTGAGTGAGCAAGCAACTAATCGCGTCAAAAGTAATCTAGCCAAATTGTTACAACGTCCCCATCTTTTATCTGAAATTCTGATTAAAGATACTATTCAAGGAGATATTAGCTTTGATGATATTGAAAGATCCGAAAACTTCTTATGGAGAATTATACAACTTTTTGAGAATGTCTATGCTGTCTATATTGGCAATGAACAAGGGCAATTTATTTATGTGAGTCGGGAATCTGATGGTTCTTTTCGAGCCAAAAGTGTCGAAGAATCACCGAATCGCTTATATTATATGATCACACCAGAAGGCGCGCGAGGTGATTTTTATAATCAAACTATCTATGACCCGCGAATCCGACCTTGGTACACTAAAACTCTCGCCTTAAATGCACCAAATTGGAGTCCAATTTATGCCTTTCCCAATGGTAAATTAGGGATTACTGCATCCCATCCACTTTCTGACAGTCAAGGTCAATTGATCGGCGTGATTGGGGTGGATTTTGTGCTAACTTTAATTAATGATTTTTTGGGAGGTTTGGAAGTTAGCCCAAATGGGGAAGTTTTTATTGTGGAATCCTCCGGTTTATTAGTGGCTTCCTCCACTAATTTTCCCCCCTATACAATGGATGATCAAAATGTAGCCCAACGCCTGCATATTTCCCAGGTTAATCACCCCATAATTAGCGGCACAGCAGCATATTTTAGCCAAAATTTTGAACATTTAAGCCAGATTAAAACCAGCCATCAAAGTAGCTTTTATATCAACGGAGAAAAGCAGTTTCTTGATGTCGTGCGTTATCAGGATAAATGGGGGTTAAATTGGCTGATTGTCGTCGTCATGCCAGAGTCAGATTTTATGGGCAGAATTAATCATAATGCCAAAATCACTTTTATGCTATCTCTTGTGGCTTTAGCTATTACGATTTGTATCGGTATATTCATGGCTAGTCGGGTAACTAGACCGATAGTTAACTTAAATAAAGCAGCCCGGAAATTTGCCCAAGGTGATTGGGAACATACCGTCCATATTTCCCGTTGTCAAGAAGTCGGAGAATTAGCTGAATCTTTTAATCAAATGGCCGCACAAATTCGGCAATCTTTTAGTGAATTAGAAGCCCAAAACAGCCTCAGTGAAGCATTAAATCGCCAGCTTTCTGACCGAGAATATTGGCTTAAACAATTCCTAGAAGCCTTGCCAGTTGGCGTTTTAGTTTATGATAAACATGGCAAGATATACTATGCCAATCAAAAGTTAAAAAAATTATTCAGGGCTGAACATATCCCAGAGGTTTCTTTAGAAGAATTTGCCGAGATAAATCATTTATATTTAAGTAGCACAGACCAGCTTTATCCCACCAAAGCATTGCCGTTAGTTAGGGCATTAAAAGGCAAAACTGTTCCCATTGAAAATATCGAAATTCGTCACCCAGATCAAACTATTTGCTGTTCCCTGATGGCTACACCAATTTTTGATAGTGAAGAAGATATTGTTTATGGAATTGGAGTTTTTGAAGATATTACTCAGCGCCGACAAGCCGAGATTGAACGCCAAAACTTTACCAAGCAATTGAAAGAGAAAAACGATGCTCTCAAGCGTATGGATGAACTCAAAGATGAGTTTCTCGCTAATACATCCCATGAACTGCGTACTCCTCTTAATGGTATGATTGGCTTGTCGGAATCAATGCTGGATGGTGTCGCGGGACCTTTAACAGAACTTCAGCGCCAAAACTTGTCTATGATTGCTAAAAGTGGACATCGTTTATCTACTCTAGTTAATGATATTCTTGACTTCTCCAAATTGCGCCATCAAACCTTAGAACTACAACTGCAACCTTTAGGTCTGCGGGAAATTGTCGAAGTTGTTGTAGTGCTAAGTAAACCTCTGATTGGCAATAAAGATATTGAGTTAATTAATGAAATACCTGATGATTTTCCGGCGGTTAATGCTGATGAAAATCGCCTCCAACAGATTCTGTATAATTTAATTGGTAATGCCATTAAGTTTACCGATTCGGGAACTGTGAAAATTACCGCCTCGGTGTTAGATACAGACGCGAATAACTCCATGGCTGTGATTAATATTTCTGATACTGGTATTGGTATTCTCCCAGAAAAACATCATCGTATTTTTGAATCCTTTGAACAGGGTGATGGTTCAACGGCGCGACAATATGGCGGCACGGGTTTGGGTTTAGCCATCACTAAACAGTTGGTGGAATTACACCAGGGTAAAATATGGTTAGATTCGGTGGTGGGGTCGGGTTCTACTTTTTCCTTTACTCTTCCTATCAGTGAGGAAATACCAGAAACTACTGCTAAGGCGGACTCACTACTGGTTAATGAGGCGGCGCTGGTGAATGCTGATGTATTGTGGGATGCTGCTATACCAGAAACTGAAAATAATCAATCTATGGCGGGGTCTAAGTTGGCTCCAGATAACAATCAGTTTAAAATTATGATTGTTGATGATGACCCGATTAATTTACAGGTTTTGGCGAATTATCTTTATTTGGAAAATTATGCTGTTACTCAGGCTACTAATGGTATGGAAGCCCTGAAAATTTTAGAGTCCGGTTTTATTCCCGATCTGATTTTATTGGATGTGATGATGCCTCGCATGACTGGTTATGAAGTGACGGAAAAAATTAGGGAAGATTGGCCACCTCATCAACTGCCAATTATGATGTTAACGGCGAAAAATCGGATTTCTGATTTAGTGGTGGGACTGGAATTAGGCGCGAATGATTATTTATCTAAACCGCTGAATAAAGAGGAGTTGCTGGCGCGGATTAAAACCCACATTCGCATTAAAAAACTACGCACCGAAAAGGCTCATATCCGCAAGACTTTTGGGCGATATGTAACTGATGAAGTGGTGGCAAATTTGCTAGAAAGTCATGAGCGTTTGCAGTTGGGGGGAGAACGACGGACTATCACGATTTTAACTTCGGATTTGCGAGGATTTACGGCAACTTCTGAACGTTTAAATCCTGAAGAAGTCGTCAAGATTCTGAATTTTTATCTGTCAACTATGGCGGATATTATTACTCATTATAATGGGACCATTGATGAGTTTATGGGTGATGGGATTTTGGTGCTATTTGGTGCGCCTAATGTCCGGGAAGATGACCCGCAGCGAGCGATCGCCTGTGCGGTGGCTATGCAGTTGGCTATGGAGTCAATTAACCAAACTATGAAGGCTTGGGGTTATGCTAATTTAGAGATGGGAATTGGGGTGCATACGGGAGAGGTGGTAGTTGGTAATATTGGTTCAGAAAAACGAACTAAATATGGGGTGGTGGGTAAGAATGTTAATTTAACTTATCGGATTGAATCTTACACCACGGGGGGACAAATTCTGATTTCTGAATCTACCCTAGAAGCGGTAGGGAGAATGGCGAGAATTACCGGAGAAAAACAGGTGCAACCCAAGGGGGTACAAAAACCGATTACCATTTATGAATTGGGAGGAGTGGGTGTACCTTATAACTTGTATTTAAAAAGGGAAAAAGAGTTATTTGTGGTCCTACCAGAACCCATCTCTTTACAATATACGGTTTTGGAAGGAAAGCACGTCGGGGAAAATGTCTTTTCTGGTACTATTGTGGAATTGTCGGCGCGGGAAGCTAAGGTTCAAGCTGAGTCAGAGGATGAGGCTTATTTACCTTTACCTATGACTAACATTAAGCTGAATTTTAGTAGTGATATGTGCGGTTCTGGTGCGGAAGATGTCTATGCTAAGGTGTTAGAATATCCAGCAGAACCAGGTCATTTTTACATTCATTTCACGGCAAAATCGCCGGAACTAGAAGCTAAGTTAACTGCCATATATCAAGGATTAAGTTGATAGTTGATAGCCCATCATCAATGGGTAGTCTTTTCATGATTGCTGTCTCCTCCATATAGCAACGGTTCCGTTTTGACTGCCTCCTATTAAGGTGTCATCATTAAGGAAAAATACGGAGTTAATGACGGCGGGAATATCTGTTAAGGTATTCAGTAGCTCTCCGGTGGCTCGGTTCCAAATTCTGACAGTGCGATCGCCACTACTACTGGCAATTTGAGAGGCATCGGGACTGACGGCTACGGAGAGAATTTCCCCTTGATGACCTGTGAGGGTTATGGTTTCTTGTCCGGTTTGTAAGTCCCAAATTTTTATGGTATTATCACTACTACCACTGATGATATTTTGACCATCAGGAGTAATAGCCACGGCTCGGACTTCTCCGTTATGTCCTTGTAAACGGTGGCGTAACTCACGCATTTCTAAATCAATAACATGAACAGTGCGATCGCCTGAACCCGTCACCAGCCAGCGACCATTAGGACTAAAAGCCAGCGCATAAACTGTTTCTGAGTGTTGAGTATGGTTATACAAAACTTGTCCGGTACGGCGATCCCAAACTCGCACAGTATTATCAGCACTGCCAGAAGCAATATTTCTATTATTAGGGCTAATTTGTACTGTCAAAATTGGGGCTGAGTGTTCCAATGGTAAATACAATTCTCGGGTTTGTAAATTCCATTCCAGAATCCGCCAAAATTCCGTCCCTGATGCTAATTCAATGCCATCACTACTAAAGTTGACGGACAGAATAGCCGATCCATCTCCGGTGAGTGTGGAGATATTTTCCCCGGTTTGTGTATTCCAGAGTTTGATAGTATTATCCCGACTGCCACTAGCAATTATTTCTCCATCATTACTAGCTGCTACTGACATTACAGGGGCTGTATGACCTGCCAAAGTCGTTAGGTCTGCCTGTTTCCAATTAACCACACTTTGGCATTGTTCAAGCACTGTCTGTGCTTGGGGATGATAGCTAGAAGATTCGGGAATTTGTTGGGCTTGGGTAATACAACCTTGGTAGTTTCCCGCTTGTACCAAATCGGCGACTGTCTCAAACTGTTGGCTATAAAGTTGTTGTTGATTGGCTCTGGTTAGTTGTAACTGTTGCCATCTTTGATATTGATACAACAGGAAAAGTAACATAGCGATCGCCAAAGAAATACCCCCAATCACCAACCAAAAAGACGGGCGCGGACGAAAAGCGACGGATGATTTAGGCTGTTTATTAGCCACTTCAGTACGGGGATTATCTCCAAAGATATCTAAGATTTTACTCCACCCAGATTTGGGTAAGACATGAGATTTAATCACCTCGACATCTTCATCATAAATACCTAACAATTCCTTGAGTCTATCTAGTTCACTTTGCGTTTCAGCACTAAAAGGATATTGCTGTTTAACTGCTGCTATTAATGCCTGTTCGTAACGTTCTCCCTTCTCACGATACTTACGATAGGGATTAAGTATTTCATCTTCTAAGGCTTCTGCTTCTTCCTTGGATATTTCTAAAGTGACTCGCAGTTCCTCCAAAATTTGCCTACCAACTACGGAAATATCACCTTTATGACTAGCGCAGCGTTGTATTTCTTCTCGGTAAGTTTGGAGTTTACTAAAATCGGTGGGACTGCGATCGCCCATGGTTCGCAAAGCAGTTAAAACCTCTTCCGCCGATTGATACCTTTCCCGATAGTCCAACTGCACCATGCGATCTATAATGTCGGCAAATTCGGAACTAACAATAGTTAAATGCCTCCAGAACAACTGTCCTGGGTTAGTATGATAATTTTCTCGCAGTTGTGATAATTCATAACTAGGAAGTCCGGTTAAGGCTTGAATAGCGACCATACCCACGGCATAAATATCGCTATTGAGGCGGGGGTTACACTCGAACTGCTCAATAGGCATATATTCTATGGTTCCAATCGGACCTGTGGGGGGGTTATGATTTTGGCTAAAACTAATTTCTTTAACCGCCCCAAAATCCAATAGCATTAACTTTCCGTCCGAGTCTCGCCTGAGTAAATTACTAGGTTTAATATCTCGGTGAATTACTCCGAATCTATGGACAAAAGTCAGGATTTCTAGGACATCGTAAATTATCTGAATTACCAGGTTTTCTGATAGGGGATGACCGGGCCAAAATTCATCAGAGAGGAGATGACCAGGAGTGTAAGACTCCACTAGATAAAATTCTTCGTTTTCCTCAAAATAAGCTAAAAGTTGCGGAATTTGATCATGTCTAGATAATTTTTCCAGAATCTTGGCTTCCTGGCGAAACCGACGACGGGCAATATTCAGCAGCTTGATATCTTCTACCAAAAGTCGCAAATGTTTGATAAAGCAGAGGCATTCCCCTGGGCGACGGGTGTCTCTTGCTAAAAACGTACTACCTAGATCCCCAGACTCAATAACTTCTAGGATTTGATACCGTCTGTCTAAAAGTTGGTCAATCATGATCCATATAAATACTGATGTAAATTCAACCGGTAGACAGTAACACTATAATTGTTACAACCGTTTTCCGATAGTTTATCCGGGTCTAGTAGACTCAGATAGATATGTAGTAAGTAGACGCCCTGATGTTCTGATTATCTCAAATATACTAGTTCTGTTACTACAATATCATATTGATGAGAAAATTTACATCTAAAATTGTGGCAAATTTTTGAGAGACTTATACCAAAAAGTTTGGCAGCCTACAATCCTCTTCAATGCTTGGGTTTCCGGCAACAATTCAGATGGTATAGGGGACTGGATACCCCTACGGGTAATGGTCTGTCGTTGCCACCCCCCCCCAGGGCTAAAATCCTGATGGTGAACCCCCCCATAACGCCAGATTATCGCTGCCAGACTACAACTGTTCCATCCTGAGTGCCTCCGATTAAGGTGGCGGAGTTAATACCAAAAACTAGAGAATTAACTACGGCTTGAGGGTTAGTTAAAGTATTAAGTAATTCCCCAGTTTTTAAGTTCCAAATTTTGACGGTTCTATCCCGACTACTACTAGCAATTTGTGTCCCATCTGGACTGACAGCTACGGAAAGAACTGCGCCTCTATGACCTGTTAAAGTTATCACTTCTTCTGCTGTTCTTAGGTTCCAAATTTTGATATTGTTATCTGTACCACCACTGATAATTTGCAGAGCATCAGGAGTAATCGCAAGCGATCGCACTTCTCCGGTATGTGCTGGGAATCTATGGCGTAACTGATCTATCTGCCAATCAATAATATGAATATTGCCATCCCCTGAACCCGTAACCAACCAACGACCATTGGGGGTGAAGGCGACGGAATACACAATAGTCGAATGCTGATTGTTGTTATATAAAATTAACCCAGTTCTCCGATTCCACACTCGCACATTACCATCGGCACTTCCGGTGGCGATCGCTCTATTATCAGGGCTAATTTGTATAGCTTCAATGGGAGAGCCTCCGACTAATGGGGGATACCATTCAATGGTTTCCAGATTCCATTCTATCACCTGAGATAGTTGAGTTCCGGCTGCTAATGATAAGCCATCGTTACTAAAATCTACGGAGAGAATAGCTGATGAATTGCCTACAAAATTTTGCAGCACTTCCCCGGTTTCTATATGCCAAAGTCTGGTGGTGTTATCTCGGCTGCCACTAGCAATTATCCTGCCATCAGGACTGACAGCAACTGACTGGACGGCGGCTGTATGAATGGGGAATGTGTTAACTTTTGCTTGTTTCCAGCTAATCACATCTTGACATTGGCTGAGTAACTCCTGGGCGACAGCATACTGAGGTGAAGACTCTGGAAAAGTTTGGGCAGCGGTAATACAATCTTGATAGTTATTGGCGGCTAATAATGACTGAATATAGTCAATTTTTTCGGTATCAAGTTGTTCTTTAATATCGGCTTGTGCTCGGGATTGTATCCAGTTATTATATTGATATAATCCCCAACCTAAACCGATAATAGCTATGATAATTCCACTAATGACAAATCCCCAACGCCAGGACAGAAGACGATCGCGATCGGGATTTAATTTGCTTAAAATCTGATTTAACCAAGATTCCGGTAAAATTTGAGCCTCTATCAAAGCTACATGATCATCGGAAAGACCTAATAACTGCTGAAGTCGCCTTAATTCTTCTCTGGTTTCTCTGGTTAACGGGTATTGTAAAATATTGGCTTCAATGATAGCCATATCCTGATCAGAAATTCCCAACATTTTTTGCAGTCGGTCTAATTCTGCTCTGGTTTTCTTGGCTAATGGATATTGCTGTATAATGGCTTCGGTCAGGGCTTGTTGATAGCGATCGCCTTTCTGGTGATCTCGACGGTAAGGATTAAGAATCTCGTCTTCCATGGCTTTGGCTTGGGGTTCGGAGATTTGTAAACTCACTCGTAGCTCTTCTAAAATTTGGCGACCTACTACTGATATTTCCCCTTCATAATTGCCGATGCGCTTAACTTCTTCTCGGTATCTTTCGAGTTTATTGGCATCAGTTTGAGAAGGATTACTGAGATTATTAATATCTGCCAAAACTACCTCGCTTGACTGATATCTTTCTCGGTAGTCTGGTTTAACCATGCGATCGATAATCTCGGCAAACTCAGGACTAACAATGGCTAAATCTCGCCAGAATAATTCCCCAGCATTGGTCGGATGATTTTCTCGAATTTTTCGTAATTCATAAGCTGCCATTCCAGTTAATGCTTGAATAGCAATCATTCCCAGGGCATAAATATCGCTATTCAAGCGAGGATTACACTCGAATTGCTCGATGGGCATATATTCTAAAGTGCCAATTCTCGCCGTAGGAGGATTATTATTTTGGTGAAAACCAATTTCTTTAACCGCCCCAAAATCTAATAACATAATTTTTTGATCTGCATCCCGCCTCAGCAGATTACTAGGTTTAATATCCCGGTGAATTACTCCTTGATCATGAACAAAATTCAGGATTTCTAGAACTTCTGAGACGATGGCAATTACCGAATTTTCTGATAAAGGTTGACCGGGTAAAATTTCCTGGGCTAGGGACTGTCCATTTATATAGGATTCGACCAGATAAAATTCCTGGTTTTGTTCAAAATAAGCCAGCAGTTGGGGGATTTGGTCGTGGTGGGATAACTTTTCTAGAACCTCGGCTTCCTGTTGAAAGCGACGGTAAGTATTCTTAAATAATTGGGGATCTTCTACCAAAAATCGTAGATGCTTGACAAAGCATATAGGTTCCCCAGGGCGACGGGTATCTTTGGCTAGATAGGTACTCCCAAATTCCCCCGACCTGATTATCTCTAGGATCTGATACCGTCCATCTAAAAGTTGGTCAATCATCTGATGTCCTACCAGTGCTAAATTGTATATCATACCGCAAATTTTATCATTTGAGGTTGATGCAGTATAAAATAGATTGACAGATAGTGGTCAATAAATGGATCTGATGATTAGGGGTTCTGTCCCTAATGGCGATCGCTTGTTGGGTAAGTTTTGCAGAAAAAAATAACCATGAATATTCACCGATTTTGGCTAATTATGCTAGGAATTTTGGTAGGGGTATCCCCTGGGTCTTTAACCGTGATGCCAACACCTATGGCGCGCGCCCAAACTACCCGCCGAGAATTGCAACTTAGTCAAACTGGTAGTGGGATTTATTCCGTTAATAGTCGCTTTCAAGAATCTATTACCGCCGCCTCTATTAATGTTGATAGCAGTGGTAATGCTGAACTAACCTTTTGGGATAGTCGGGAAAATCCGGTCAAGTTAACGGGTAATATAGCCCGCGAAACGGCTTCTGGTTTGGAGATGACAATTACTGGGGCGACAATTCCCGGAGTTATCGGAACTGCCAATATTCGCTATAATTCCCACAATGAGATTAGTTCTATTTTTGTGGCTGGAACTATCGAAGGACAGCGATTTTCTATTAATTTTAGTCAGTAGAATTGGCTGGAACTATTAATATCTTAATAGCTGGCTATCGGGGTAATTTGCCGTCAATTTTTATGGGTATACTGACCATGAATTTGATGTTAAAATAAAGTTCTAATTGGTTTTAAACAAAATGATAAAATCCCAAAACCAGACGGATTCCTGGTTAAAATGGCACGCAATCACTTTAATTTCTGGCTGGATTTTAACAGCGATCGCCTATGGAAACATCATCAACTCTTTTTTCTTATCGGATGATTTTAACTGGATTTATCAAATCAAAACCAGAGGTGTATTTGGTGTCTGGACAACCCCACCAGATGTGTTTTTTCGTCCCCTAATTTCCCTAACTCTATTTGCTGATTATCAACTGTGGGAACTGAACCCCCTTGGTTATCACCTCACCAACTTATTTTTCCATGGCTTAAATGCTTTTCTGGTTTATGCAATGTCTCGGCTGTTGTTTAGGGGTGCAGATCTAGCCGGAAAATTAATTAATATTTTCTCCCTAGTCTCCGGCTTTATTTTCATTATTCTTCATAGTCATGTTGAAGCTGTTACCTGGATATCAGCCAGATCCGATCTCGTCGCTACTTGCTTTGGCTTGGCGGCATTTTGTGGTTATCTTAAATATAAAGAAACCGACAATAACCGATTATTTTTTATATCATATATCCTATTTTTTCTGGGTTTACTATCCAAAGAATCAGTCATTATTTACCCAGGATTAGTATTGTTATATGAATTATATAATTACCTGAATAAAAACAATTATATTAATTTATTAAAAATACTATATTTGCCGCTAATGTATGCCTCGGTTTTGCCAATTTATTTGGGGCTAAGATACTTGGGAATTAGACAATTTTTAGGAGGCTACGGAAGCGGGGTTCACACCAACTTTAATCTTGACATTATCCAGCGAGGTTTGGCTTCTAGCCTCAGAATTATCATTCCCCCACTTCCTAATATTCCAGAAGAAAACTGGGTGATATTTTTTGCCATATTCATGACCATTATTTGTACTTTTGTGGTCGTCTGTTTGTGCCGACAAGGGGTTTATATATTAATTGCAAAATTAGCAATTCTTTTGTTAGGATTATTTGGCACTTCTTTATTACCTGTGATTAATATTCGCATTTCCTTGTCCAATACAGAAGGGGAAAGACTCCTATATTTACCATCGGCATTTTTGGTGATTTTATTGGTATTAGTTATTGGTGTTTCTCTGGCTAGATTTCGTGTACTTTTAGCTATTCAATTCATGATTATATCAATCATTTTATCTTATTATTTGTATAGCTTTAATCAAAACTGGAATTTAGCCGGGAACATAGCTAAACAAGTAATTGAAAGCATTGATCAGGAAATCCAAGGACGCAGAATGTTTTTAATTAATATACCAGACAACTTAAATGGAGTCTATATTTATCGCAATGGCTTATATGCTGCTGGCCAACTTTTTGCAGAGTCAGAAATTGAATTACTCAACAATGCCACATTTAACAATTTGATTAATCCCTCGAATGCTTTAAATATTAACCGCATTGGCGATCGAGAATACTGGGTTAAACTATTATCACCCGGTACTTATTTTATGAATGTGCATATTCCCTTTGACCAAAGATTAGAAACCCAAAACTTTATAATTTCTGATGTGGATTTTCAGACTATGCAATCTTTTCGCATTCAAATAAAAGACAGGATTCAACCTGGGGAAGTAGGTTATTACTCTGGCGGCAGAGTCATTAACACTAAATGGCTAGAATAAATTAGGTTAAATGGTATCCTATGAATTTTTATTTAAGTGGTTGGGGATTTTTGATTTTGGCAGCAATTAATAACTGTGTCGGTAGTCTGCTGTTAAAAAAATCGCGACTGGTAGCTACCGATCCAAGTTTGTTAACTCTGTTGCTTTCTCCCTGGTTTATCGGTGGCATTATGGTCTATGGAGTTAATGTGATTTTATTTGCGAAAGCATTAGATCAGCTTCCGGTTTCGACTGCTTATCCAATTTTTGCCGGAATTAGCTTTACTTTAATTGCGATCGCCGGAAATTTACTATTTGGTGAAAGATTTGATTTGAATCAGTGGATCGGACTTTCCCTAATTTTTACTGGTATCATTATTATGTCTCGCTGAAGAATGTCTATGGTTGAGATTATGGTTAAAGAATTAATTGAACCTGTAAATTCGCTAATTCGTGTTTTAAAATTCATGGTGATCTTTACAATTCACTAACCAAATTTTACCAATAGCTGATATTCAGAAACAAGTTAATTTTTATCTTGGGGTTAAGCCTAAGCAAAACCCCACTCTTTTTTTTAAGTTAACATACCAGCCAAATTTTACAAAACCTCTCGCCCCAAATAAGGCTGTAAAACCTCCGGAACCTTAACGCTTCCATCCGGCTGCTGATAGTTTTCTAAAACGGCAGCCATAGTTCGTCCAACCGCCAATCCCGAACCATTTAAAGCATGAACAAACTCCGTTTTCTTTTTCTTTTTCTTGGGGTCGCCTTTGGCTTCCCGGAACCGAATATTGGCACGTCTGGCTTGAAAATCTTTAACATTAGAACAACTCGAAATTTCTCGGTAAGTTCCTGCTGAAGGTAGCCATACTTCTAAATCATAACATTTAGCTGCTGCAAATCCCAAATCTCCCGTACACAATTCTATCACACGATAGGGTAATTTTAAAGCCTGTAAAATACCTTCAGCATCCGCCACTAATTTTTCATGTTCTAACTCCGAAGTCTCTGGGTGTACTAATTTCACCAATTCCACTTTATTAAACTGATGCAGTCTAATTAGACCTCTGGTATCCTTTCCATAGCTTCCCGCCTCCCGCCGAAAACAGGGAGTAAATGAACAGTGATAAATGGGGAGTTGTTCACTTTCTAAAATTTCATCACGATATAGGTTAACTACCGGAACTTCTGAAGTAGGAATTAACCATAAATCGTCATCAGCACATTTAAAACTTTCTTCCGCAAATTTAGGTAATTGACCTGTAGCAGTTAAAGATATACTATTCACTAGCAGGGGTGGTATAACTTCTAAATAGCCATTAGCTGTGTGGGTATCCAGCATAAATTGAACTAATGCGCGTTCTAATGCCGCGCCAGCCCCCACTAAGCTAACAAAACGACTTTGGGCAATCTTTACCCCTCGTTCAAAGTTAAGAATTCCTAGCTTTTCTCCGATTTCCCAATGGGGTAAAATCTCGGCATTTTGGAGTTTATATTCATCTCCCCAGCGGCGTACTTCCACATTTTCGGCTTCACTTTTTCCCTCTGGGGTGGTGTCACTAGGAAGGTTTGGTAAAGGAAGTAATAGGCTAATAATTTGCGATTCTAGGTCTTTTTCTTGGGGTTCTAAGTCACTTAACTGGGACTTGATTTGCTGTCCTTCTTCCCTCAATGCTTGAATTTCTGGCCCTTTGGGGTCGGTTCCAGATTTGATTTTTTCTCCTACAAGTTTACCGATCTCGTTGCTGCGGGTTTCTAGTTGAATGCGTTGCTGTTCAAGTTCCCGCCGTTTTTCATCTAATTCTAAGATGGCTTCTAGGTCATAGTTTCCTCGACGGTTGAGGCGTTGTTGAATCTCTTGTGAATTTTCCCGAATCAGTTTAATGTCTAACACTGGTCTTTCCTAAATTATCAAGGTCTGATTAATTAATCTTCAGAAGATTTTACTAGCCTCGTGTCTATAAGTCAATCTAATTTTTATTCTAGTGGTTGGGTCAGCGATCGCCAGATGATAATTAATGGCTAAAAATATTTTTTAATTAGGTGATATTATCTTACCTTAAAGATTAATAGCATCAATCAATCTGATGTGTGTCAGATTATACAGAAATTTTCCGATGGCCACCCCCTAAATATTAAGTAATCTAAAGTTGCCTTGCCATAATCCTCAAAAATTTGTATAATCATAACCCAAGTGAACTCTAACCTGCATTTGATACCAGGGTAAATCAGGTCTATCTCCAGATATAGGGATTGTTTCCGGTTGTCAATTGCAAAAATTTAGTAATGTTACAGAAACACAGAATTAATCGTCAAATCAATAGCCGCTTACTTCATCTAAAATATTCGAGATTTTGGCGAAATTTGGGATTAGCGATCGCCAGTTTATTAGCGGTATTGTGCGTTATTATTCCCGCCTTTAGCCAACAACCCGTAACCGTGAGGGTGTTAGTCCAAGCCTTGGAAGCAGCCCAATGGCAACCCCTGGTTAAAGACTTTAATGAAAACCACGAAAATATCCGCCTAGAAGTCATCAGCGGCCCCAATAACACCAATTTAGTCGAAGACCTATATACCTCGGCTTTTTTACTCGGAGATTCTCCCTACGATCTCGCTTATATGGATATCGTTTGGGTACAAAAGTTTGCAGCAGCCGGGTGGTTATCTGATTTATCGAATCGGGTGACTCCAGGACAGTTACAGGCGTATTTAGAAGGGGATATTGACGGGGGACGCTATCAAGATAAACTTTACCGAATGCCTTTCCGTACAGACGGAGGAATGCTGTATTATCGGACTGATTTATTAGAAAAAATTGGCGCAGAACCTCCGGACACTTTCGATGAATTAATAGAGATATCCCAAAGGCTACAAGAAGAAGATTTAGCCCAATGGGGTTATTTGTGGCAAGGTAGACAATATGAAGGTTTATCGGCTATGTTTACCGAAATTTTAGAAGGTTCTGGAGGATTTTGGATCGACCCAGATACCCAAGAAGTCGGGTTAGATAAACCGGAAGCGATCGCCGCTGTGCAATTTCTCCGAGATACCATTACCAAAAACATTTCTCCCCCTGGAGTTACCACCTACGCCGAAGAAGAAACCCGCCGCCTATTTGAAAGTGGTAATACTGCCTTTTTAAGAAACTGGCCTTATGTTTATTCCCTCGCCTCCAACTCAGACATAGCCGGAAATTTTGCCATTAAACCAATGGTACACGCCCCCGGTAAAAATAGTGGTGCTTGTTTAGGAGGTTGGGGATTTGGCATTGCCTCCACTTCTCGCCATAAAGACGAAGCCTGGGCGGTTATCAACTTCTTTAATAAACCAGAAGTTCAGCGCAAATATTTTTTAGAAACTGGTTATGTTCCCTCCAGAATATCTCTATTTAATGACCCGCCATTAGTCGAGAAGTTTCCCTATCTTCCCAACTTATTGGAAGTAGTGCAGAACCCAGTTTTAAGGCCTCCGATCGCTCAATATGCCCAGGCTTCTGATATTTTGCAACGGTATCTCAGCGCCGCCCTAACCGGAAGCAGAACCCCAGAACAAGCCATGCAAGCTGCCTCCAATGAAACCCGCGCCTTGTTGAATCGATAACTAATTAATCATGAATGAAAGAATTAACAATCAGATGGAACGCCAAGAGAAACTCACCGGATGGATCTTAATAGCACCAGCTTTGATAATTCTTGGCTTTGTGTTTATTTATCCGATAGGTAGGGCATTTTGGTTGAGTTTATTTACCAATAATTTAGGCACTCAATTACAACCAATTTTTGCGGGATTATCCAACTATCAGCGCCTAATTGGAGATGGTCGATTTTGGCAAACCATGTGGAATACTAGCGTTTTTACCATCATCTCTATTTTCTTAGAATTGGTGATTGGTATGGGCATCGCATTAGTGCTAAATCAAGCCTTTTTTGGGCGAGGTTTTGTCCGCACATCTTCCCTAATTCCTTGGGCGTTACCTACAGCCGTGATGGGGTTAGCTTGGGCGTGGATTTTTAATGATCAGTATGGGGTAGTTAATGATATTCTGACCCGCTTAGGATTCATTGATAGCCCCATTACTTGGCTAGGCGATCCTACCCGCGCCATGTTAGCTATGATTATCGCTGATGTGTGGAAAACCACCCCTTTTATTGCCATTATTCTCCTAGCTGGTTTGCAGTCGATTTCTAGTGATTTATACGAAGCCCATGCTATTGATGGCGCTAACCAGTGGCAGAGTTTTTGGCAAATTACCATCCCCTTAGTTATGCCTCAAATTATCATTGCTTTACTGTTTCGGTTTGCCCAAGCATTTGGTATTTTTGACTTGGTGCAAGTCATGACTGGCGGGGGACCCGGTGGGGCTACAGAAACCGTGTCTATTTATATCTATGCTACGGTGCGCCGATATCTGGATTTTGGCTATGGTGCTGCCTTGGTTGTAGTCACCTTTTTACTGCTGATTTTAGCTGTGGCGATCGCTGCCTTTTTCCTATCAAGAACTCGCTTAAATGTTATGGGAGGTAAATAATCAATGACCGTTGCTAATCAATCCTCAGAAACTGATAGCAAAAGCCAAATCAACTGGGGTCGGATTTTTCTGTGGATAGGTGTGATTCTCACCATCATATTTTGTCTAGCGCCCGTGTTATGGCAGTTGCTAACTTCTTTAAAAACCAATGAATCTATTTCCACCATTCCCAATGTTTATTTTCCCAGTCTGGATCAACTCACCTTTCAACACTATCAAAGTTTAGGCTGGCACTTTCTGCGCTATGTGTTTAATAGTGCTTTAGTTTCGCTCATTTCAACCTTTCTATGTTTAGGAGTTGGGGCCCCCGCCGCCTACACCCTAACTAGATTAAAAATACCCGGAGAAAATGTGATCCTCGGCTTTGTCCTAATTATCAGTTTGTTTCCCTATGTTCTCCTATTTTTAGGGTTGCTGGAAATTGTCAAATTTATGGGATTAGGTAACAACTACATCGCCCTAATTATCCCCTACACTGCCATTAATTTACCCCTGACAATTTTGGTCTTGAGAAGTTTTTTCCAACAACTACCAAAAGACCTAGAAGACTCCGCCAAAATTGACGGATATGGAACCGTTGGGATGCTGTTACAGATAGTTCTACCCATGACCATACCTGCTTTAGTAACCACCGGAATTCTCACCTTTATTTTCGCCTGGAATGAGTTTATTTTTGCTCTCACCTTTATCAGCCGCGAAGAAATGTATACCATTCCGGTAGCCGTTGCACAAATTGGAGGTGCATCTATTTTTGAAATCCCCTATGGTCCTATTGCTGCTGCTACCGTAACTGGAACTATTCCCCTGGTTATTTTAGTGTTAATGTTCCAACGTCGTATTGTTCAAGGAATCACAGCCGGCGCTGTCAAAGGCTAAAATCACCTCAATCACTGTTCTGTAATTATCGAAATCATGGCTAAATTAGAACTCAAAAACCTGCGTAAACAATTCGCTCATAATGTCATCCCCGTTAAAGATGTAAGTGTTAATGTTAATGATGGGGAGTTTCTCACTCTTCTGGGTCCCTCTGGTTGTGGGAAATCAACCCTATTAAGGATGATTGCTGGGTTAGATGAACCCACCCAGGGTCAGGTAATTTTAGGGGGAGAAGATTTAACCAATATTCCCCCTGGTAAACGCAATATGGCGATGGTATTTCAGAGTTATGCGTTATATCCTCACATGACGGTTTATGAAAACATTTCAACCTCTTTGAAATTGCGGAAAGTTGATAGCATAGAAATTGAAAAACGGGTTAATGATGTATCGAACCGTTTGGGAATTCAACATCTATTAGAGCGTAAACCCGGACAACTTTCGGGGGGTCAGCGTCAGCGGGTGGCTTTAGCCCGATCGCTAGTCCGTAACCCTGATGTTTTCCTGTTAGATGAACCTCTGAGTAATTTGGATGCGCTGTTGCGGGAACAAGTCCGCGCCGACCTCAAACAGTTATTTGAATCTCAACAAAAACCTGTGGTTTATGTCACCCATGACCAAACGGAAGCCATGACTCTTTCTAGTAAAATTGCGGTACTTTATGATGGGTATTTGCAGCAGTTAGCCTCTCCTACTGAGATTTATATGCAGCCGGCTAATCGGTTTGTAGCCGGATTTGTGGGGAGTCCTCAAATGAATTTATTAACCTTAGACTGTCACGAAAATCAGGCAATTTTAGGAGAGTTTGGTTTAACTTTACCTTATTTACAAACTTCCCCAAAAGCTGTGGTTTTTGGGATTCGTCCAGAGGATGTATCTTTAGGAGAAGAAGCCGATGCCGATCTAGTTGAAGGACAGGTCTATTTAATTGAAGACTTGGGGAAAGAAAAACTTTTGAGTGTCCGCATTAACGGCTCTGAACAAACTCTGCGGGCGGTGATTCCGGCTGACCTACTTTGGGAAAGTGAACAGGTAAAATTAAGCCTATCTCGACAACAGATGCACTGGTTTGATCTCGAATCAGGCGATCGCCTAAATTAACCCAATTTTTGACGACATCCCTAGGGGCAACTAGCAACAGTTGCCCAGTTAATTAATTATAATGGTATACTGATGTCACTCCCTAGCCATTTAATTAGATTAACCTATGCAAGACTTTTTTCAGAATGTATCCCGCTATCCCCGCTACCTGATCACCTTTACTCTGGGGATTTTTTATTTCCTGTTTGAACGTCTCAAACCTCTTTTAAACCGTCCCGTGACAGCGATCGCCCTGTTAGGTTTACTGATAAGTGTCTTCTTATTTACCTACTTTACCCTCAAAGGAATGTTAGGCTTGAATGCAGTTTAGGCTAAAACCTGATAGTTTATAGATAGGGAAGTTGGGACTAAAATTAGCTCTCAACTTCCCCTATTATATCATATAATCACTCACCTAGCTATGATGCGTATCCCCAAAATGTGGTCTATCCGTCGTCGCTTAATTACCGGGATATCCTCTAAAATATCGCTGCGGGGACTGTTAGTTATCCCTTTTGTCGTCCAAATTTTTGCCACTGTTGGTGTCGTGGGATATCTGTCTTTCAAAAACGGACAGAAAGCCGTTGATGATTTAGCCCATCGGTTGATTGTCGAAATTGTAACTCGCATTGAAGAAAATATAACTCACTACTTAGAAATTCCTTTTATAGTAGGTCAGGATATTCAAGATACCGTAGCTTTGGGATTATTAGATATTGAAGATTTATCAGGATGGGAATTGTATTTCTGGAGAAAAGCCAAGTTTTTTGAATCAATTGATATTATTTCTATTGGTAATAAGCAGGGAGAATATCGCTCAACTGCCCGCACTCAAGATGGTCAATTACAAGTAGGAATTGCTGGGGCATCTACCAACTTTGATTTATATCGCTACAATAGCTTAGAGGCAATTAATAGGCAACCACCAGATTATATTGATCCCGATTATAATCCCCATGAGCGACCCTGGTATCTGGTGGCGATCGGCACTGATCAACCTGTTTGGAGCCCAATTTATACCCGGTTTGAACCCCCCCCAATTCTGCAAATTAGTGCTAGTCAAATTATTTATTCTTCCCCTGATTCCACGGAAGCTGATGGAGTCATGAGTATTGTCATCAGTCTGTCTTATATTAGTCAAGTTTTGAAGAGTTTAGATATTGGAGAAACCGGAGAGGCATTTATTATTGATCATGAGGGTTTATTAGTAGCAAGTTCTACCTCAGAACCCCTGTTTACACAGGAAGACGATCGCATAATTAGAAAGGCTGCTTTAGTTAGTGCAAACCCTTTAATTCAAGAAATCAGTAAATATTTAAAAGATGAATTTGATAGATTTGATCGCATCGATAATTCTTATTTTAGAAAAATCCCATTTAATGGTGAAACTCAATATATAAAACTGCTACCTTTTCGGGATGAACGAGGTTTAACATGGTTGATTGTGGTGGTGATTCCCGAAGCCGATTTTATGCAAAATATCCAAAATAATACCCGCCTTACCATGGGATTATCGGTGATTGCTTTAGCAGTAGCGATCGCCATAGGATGGATGACCGGAGAGTGGATTACTCGCCCCATTATCGATTTAGCGAAAGCGGCTAACGCCCTATCTAGGGGTAACTGGAATCAGAAAGTTGGAAATAGTTGCACTCAAGAACTCCGCACCCTCGCCAGGTCTTTTAAACAAATGCGGGGACAATTAAAACTTTCCTATAGTCAACTTCAGGAATACTCCTATAGATTAGAACAAAAAGTTGCCGAACGTACTCAACAACTCGAGCAAAAAGTTAAAATTGCCGAAGCCGCAGTCCGAGAACGTAAAGCTGCTGAAGCTGCACTTAGGGAGTCAGAACAAAAATTTTCTACAGCCTTTCATGCAGCCCCTAACCCCATTACAATTAGTCGTCTTGATGATGGTATTCACCTAGAAGTTAATGAAAGTTTTTGCCTAGTCACCGGATACAATGCGGAAGAAATTATCAATCGCACCCTGGACGAACTCAACCTATGGGTATATTCTTATCAACGGTCAGAGATGTTGGATATTATAGCCCAAAATCGTCAAGTCCGCAACTTTGAACTAGAATTTAGAACTAAAAATGGCGAGATTAGAAGCGGATTAGTTTCGGCAGATATCATTAATTTAAACAGCCAAGAATGTCTACTTACTAGCAGTAATGATATCACCGATCGCCGTCGAGCGGAAGAAGCTCTCCGCCGCCAATTTGAGAGAGAAAGACTGCTGCGACAAATCACCGAGGAACTCAGATCTAGCCTAGATCCCCAGCAAATTTTTCAAACTGCAGCCAACCGTATTGGTCAAACTTTCGGAGTCGATCGCTGTACGATTTACACTTATTTATCTAGCCCCACACCCCAAATTAAAGCCGTTGCCGAATATTTAAAATGCGAGTATCCCCCGATTTTAAATCAGGAATATCCCCTCGAAGATTATCCCTATATTGACAGGATTCTTAGTCAGGATATCGCCATCACTCACGAAAATATTAACACAGATAAAAACCTACAAGGAGCCTTAGAGTTTTGCCAGCAATTTGAGATCAAATCTCTTTTAGCTATCCGCACATCCTATCATAGTGAACCCAACGGCGCAATTTATCTAAGTCAATGTAGCAACAGTCGCACCTGGACAGATGAAGAAATCGACCTTTTAGAATCAGTAGCTGCTAAAATGGGAATAGCCCTCGCCCAAGCCAATTTATTAGAACGAGAAAAACAACAAAGGCTGAAACTAGCTACCCAAAATATTGCCCTAGAAGAAGCCAGACGCGCTGCCGATGCTGCGAACCGTGCCAAAAGTACATTTTTAGCCAATATGAGCCATGAATTAAGAACCCCCCTTAATGCGATTCTGGGGTTTAGTCAATTGATGTCTGATAACCCCATATTTGCTGAAGGTTCCCAGGAATTAGCAATTATTAATCGCAGTGGGGAACACCTCCTAGAACTCATTAATGATATTCTAGATTTATCCAAAATTGAAGCGGGAAAAATCACTTTAGAACTTCATCCTTTTGACCTGCATAGGCTTCTGGAAACCTTGGAAGAAATGTTTAAATTAAAAGCAGCCCATAAAGATATTGTATTAAATATTAATCGCCCCTTATATTTGCCTCGGTATCTGTTAGGTGATGAGAAAAAGCTGCGACAAGTTTTAATCAATTTACTCGCCAATGCTATTAAATTTACGACCGCAGGGGAAGTGACATTATACACTAAGACTCTACCGACACCTAAAGATGCTCAGACAGACTCTAATACTGTACTGATGCAGTTTATAGTTGAAGATACGGGGGCAGGAATTTCGAGGGAGGAAATCGATGCTTTATTTGATGCTTTTGTGCAAACAGAAACGGGTAAATCTTCTCAGGAAGGAACCGGGTTAGGGTTGCCAATTAGTCGAAAATTTGTGCAGTTGATGGGAGGAGATATTACAGTTGATAGCACTATGGGTGTGGGGAGTAAATTTATTTTTGAGATTCCCTTAGATTTAGCTACAGTCCAGCCGTTGATTATTACTCCTATGTGTAGCCGGAAAATTGCCATTGAATCTGATGGTCAAAATTACAGGATTTTGGTAGTGGATGAAGTGCCAGAAAATCGACTATTGGTAGCTAGAATTATAGAAACTTTAGGATTTGAGGTTTTGGAAGCAGAAAATGGTCGGGAGGCGATCGCCACTTGGGAAAGTCATAAACCCCAACTAATTTGGATGGATATGCGGATGCCAATTATGGATGGCTATGAGGCGACCCGCCAAATTCGATCGCGCCCCTTTGGTGATACAGTTAAAATAATTGCTCTCACCGCCAGCGCCCTAAGTGAACAGGAGGTAGATATTATCAATGCTGGCTGTGATGATATCCTACGCAAACCTTTTCAGAATCCTGATTTACTGGAAAAAATGGCAATTCATTTAGGTCTGCGCTACCGTTATCTGATGGAACCTAACCCCCCTAGCGTCTCTTCTCAATCACTGCGCGCGCTGACACCGCAGGCTTTAATGGTTATGTCTTTTGATTGGCTAAAACGGCTTCATAAGGCGGCAATTTCTGGGGATGATGCGGAGGTATTCCAATTAATTACTGAAATTCCCGAATCGGAAACGGAATTAGTGGCCACTCTCACGGAGTTGGTAAATAATTTTCGATTAGATACAATAAATGATGTTACGAAAACTTTGATTTGATCGGAAAGCAGATCCGATGCTGCCCTAGGGTCATAGTAATAGTTTTATTATAGGGATTGCGAATATGAGTCGTGATATTAGTTCCGAGTTTCAACCGGATATTTTGATTGTTGATGATATTCCCGAGAACCTCCGCCTCCTCTCCCAAATGTTGCTAGAACAGGGCTATAAAGTCCGTAAGGCTATCAATGGTCAGCGGGCGCTACAGGCTGTAGAAGCGGAAACACCTGATTTAATTTTACTGGATATTATGATGCCAGAATTAGACGGTTATCAGGTAGCTAAATATTTAAAAGATGACCCGACAACTCGGGAGATTCCTATTATTTTTCTGAGTGCGTTGAGTGATACTATGGATAAGGTATTAGCTTTTGATGTGGGAGGGGTAGATTATATTACTAAACCCTTTCATGTTCAGGAAGTATTGGCTAGGGTGAGAACTCAATTAACCATTAGTCAACAAAAACAGCAATTAATCACCCAAAATCAGCAATTAGAGCGAGAAATTAGGGAGCGCCAAAAGATAGAATCTGCCCTGCGAATTTATATTCATGCGATGTCCCATGATTTACGAAATCCGGTTACTGGAATGTTAATGGTGCTGCAAAATCTCCTCAAAAAAATACCAGAAAATTATGATGAATTACCTGTAGCCCCATCAATTTTAAAGCGTATGGCTAACAGTTGCACTCGCCAATTGGCTTTGATTAATTCCCTAGTGCAAACCAGCAATATAGAATTAAAGGGGATTCATTTAAATTGTCAATCCTTAAATTTGCGTCACTTTACTAACAGATTATCCCTGGAATTAGAGCTAATCTTACAAAAAGAACAGGCGGCAATTAATAATCAAATATCGGAAAATTTACCCTCGGTTAACGCTGACCCTAATCAGCTATGGAGGGTTTTTGATAATCTGTTATCTAATGCGATTAAATATAATCCTCCTGGTATTATCATCACTCTGTCAGCGGAGTTGATTACAGAAGTTATCTCCCCTAAAAATACCCGGGTTAAGTTAGTCCGATGCACTGTTCAAGACAATGGTAATGGTATGAGTGAACAGGAATTAGAGGGGATTTTTGATTTATATAAACGGGGGCGAACTGTGGGGAATATTCAAGGGTTAGGTTTGGGTTTATATTTGTGTCGGCAAATTATCAACGCCCACGGTGGTAAAATCGGGGCGATCGCCACTCCGAAGGAAGGGGCAACATTCTGGTTTACTTTACCTATATTTGATGATAAACTATACAGATAAACAATTCTCTCAGCGGGGGGATTATTGCTGATGTCTATTTCCATCCTATCAGGCGTAAAATCGGGATAATTGTATAGTGAATTACTGCCAAAGATAAAGCTATAGTGCAGCCCAATAAACCCACAAAAGTAATAGCATACCTGAACTGTACCCACTCGGCTATCAGACTGACTTGGGGAAATTGTAATAGATAAATGGGCAGGATATTCAAGTTAGCTAAACCCCAAAAAATAGCGCTGGTGGCGCTGGCGGAAACGATCGCATAAACCGAGCGATGGCTTTTCCAATCCAATCCCCAGGTTAAAATCACGGTAGTCATTCCTATACAAAACCATCTCGCCATAGCCAAATTGCCAAACCCTGGCACTAGGGAGATGGTACTGATAATGCGCCACAGTAACCCCCCCGTTAAATATCCGAATACACCCATCACGCCCGCCCATTTATAGTGACGGCGTTGCTGAAAACCTGCGCCATCGGTCAAGCCTAAACCTGTGCCTAATCCGGCTAAACTTAACACTATAATTTCCGCGCCCAAATTGTTAGATAGATGACTAAACAACAGGGGTAAAGAAGGCTTGAGTAAATCCCCTAATATTTGACCGAGGGGAGATTGATAGGCTAAAATTAACCCTAACCCCGCCCCCAGCATTCCTCCTGAACTAGCCAACCCGATTTGCCAAAGGGTTTCGGTGATAGCCTGAGATATAGCCAGGAGGCTGCGCCCAACCAATTTCAATCCCCCCCAGATAATGCGATCGACTTCAATTAATGCAGTTTTGATGACATCAAGAAACAGTTGAGGAAAGGACATCATCCGGCGGGGATGCCTTTTCATCCTGGCGATGCGGAATAGATAGGTTTGAATATCATCAGCATTTTGGGGGCGCTCATTCACATCATTTTCGACCATACAATCAAGTAATTCGGCAAAGCCGGGAGTCACGGCCACCCGATGTTGCCATTGCAATTTTCCGGTCATGGGGTCTTCAAGTTCGGCGGGAAACAGACCCGTTAACAGGTGGATACAGGTTCGCCCCAAAGCATAAAAATCGGTGGCCGGAGTTATGGCGGCCCCAACTATTTGCTCCGGGGGACTATAACCGGGAGAAACTAGGCGGGTGTGGCTTCTGGGGGTAGTTTCTCGATCGCTATGGACTAAAGTCCCAATTTGTTTCGCGCCGCCAAAGTCAATCATCACCAAGGGACTATCCGCAAGCTGGCTGTAGTCGAGGGTTTGCGGGTGGGGTAAACGCAACATCAGGTTAGACGGTTTCAGGTCTCGGTGTACAATTCCCCGTTTGTGTAACTCCCGCAAAATATCCAAAGCCTGATGCAGCCACAGCATGACCAACTCTTCAGGACAGCCTTGGGGATATTCGGCGAGAATTTCCTCGAGAGTAAGGCCGTTAATTTTTTCCATGATTAAGCAGGGAAGTTGTAAGGGGTTACGGTTGCGTCTTCGTAGGAAAAAATAGCCGTCTGGGACTACCCGTGGGACTCCCGAATGCTGTAGGGATGCCAAAACTCTGGCTTCTTGTTCAAATAATTCTAGGGCTTTGGGGTCGGGTTGCACGAGGACTTTCAGGACTTTTTCGGATTGGGTTTTCAAGTCCCAAATGGTGTACAGCCTGGAAAAGCCGCCACTTCCTAGACTGTTTAAGGGAATATAGCGATCGTTGAGTTGCAATGGCGCACCGCAACTTTGACAAAACCTATTACCCCAAGGCTGGCCATGGGGTTTAGGGCATTTGGGGTTAATACAGTGAACAGTAGATGAAACGGGATGTTCCACGATAGCGACCTTAGTGGTCCAACTCAACAGTTAATTGTGCTATCGTCCATGATAACGTTTCTGGGCGAGATGTTCCTAATTAGTCACGCGCCTTAATTGTTCAAAGGTTCGATACATTTGAATGGCTAACTGTTTAGGATTCCACAAGGGGGCGAGAGTTTCTGGTTGTTTAACTCTGGCTAAATGGTTACTAATTTGCTGTCTTAATGTGGCATTTTGACCAAATTCAATCCCTAGTTGGGTGTATTCTTCCCAACTCCAAGCTACACCTATATCAAGGTTAACTGATTTTAGGAAAGCATAACCCATCCGCGATAAATACTGTCTACCTGACCTGGTGACTACGGGTAATTCTGACCATAATGCCTCTAGGTTATGGGTTCCTCCATTGTAGGGGTAGGAATCTAACATGACATCCGCAACTTTATAAATCGCCCGGTGTTCTTCTTCGGTTTTGGTGAGTCCTAAAAAGATTAAACGATTGATGTCAACTCCTAGGTCTTCGCAGGCTTGGTTATACATTTCTCGCAGTAGTTGGGCATCCCCTTGACCTTTGCGAATTAATACACTATTGGGAACCGATCGCAGAATATTAACCTGGGCTTTGATCATCTCCCCATTGGTTTTTCGCCCCGGCGCAACGCATAGATAAGCTACGGCATTTGGGGGGATATTTAACTGTTGTCTCACCATGTTTCTATCTACGGGACGGGTGGGAAGTCCGGCTATGGCTACGGCGGTATCTGGTAGCCTAACTAGGCGTTCGAGATAATGTTTTTCTATTCCGGGTGGGTGAGTATGTTGGTCACAAATTAGATAATGGTTACTGGTGAGATAGGGGGCATCAAATCCTAACCAAGTTACACAAACTGGGGCGGGGGATTTATGCAAAACTTGCACGTTTACAGGAATGGTTACTGAGTCGAGATCAACTAATACATCAATGCGATCGCTTCGGATTTCTTGACTTAATTCTTCTGCGGAGGCAAAACCATTGGGATAGGATTTCGGCCAATAGCATTTAGCGACGGTTTGTTCATATCTGGCTGTTACCTCATCGGGGTGCAGTATGCCACTAATATATAAATTAATATGGGGGGTAATTGCGGACATTTCTTTGATGACTCCTTCGGCACACCAACCCACGGAATGGCGGCGAAAATGTTTGGAAAGAAAACCGATTTTTAAAGGGGAACGCGGTTCGGCATAAATAGACGGGGGAGTGGCTATGGGTTCTTGGTAATAAGATTGACAAATTATCTGATAAAATTGGGCGTTTCCTTCTAAGTTATCCCGGAGGTGGGGAACTGTAAATAAAATGATTTCATAAATTAGCCTGATTTCGATTTCTGTGAGGGTTGCCATGCTGTTATTGCAGATGGTTTCTAAGTGTTCTAGTTTGGCTAATGCCTGTTCACAAGCGCCTGATTGAGTATAGGAAAAAATATAGGCGATCGCGCATAAGACGGGTAGAGTTTTACCGCAGTTTTCCCAGTAGCGATCGGCTACTTTTCTGGCTTTTCCTAAATTGGTGGAATGGCTGAGAAGATCACAGAGTTGTTGATAGGCTTCGGCAAAATCTGGTTTAAGTTCCAGCGCTTTTTCTAGGTTGGCTACGGCTTCTTTGGGTTCCTTTTGTTTTTGAATATGGGCGAGACGACAGTAAACTTCTGCCCATTCTGGTTTTAATTGTAGGGTTTTTTGATAGTTAGCGATCGCCTCTGGTAGTTGTCCAAGGATTGCCTGCATATTCGCTAAATTAGCATAGGCATCGGGAAAATTGGGTTGGAGTTCAATTACTTTTTGATAGTGATTAATGGCATCTTGGTGGCGGCGGAGTTTGGTAAAAATGCGGGCGGTGTGTAGATACAGTTCCGGCATTTTGGGGCTGAGAGCAATGGCTTTTTGTAACTGGTCTAAAGCCTCTTTTAAGCGGTCTTGCTGCACCCGTAAACAGCCGATATTAGCATAGGGTTCCGCCCAATTGGGTTTCCGGGAAATTGCCCGTTTATAACTGGCGATCGCTGGTTCATATTCACCCCGTCGCGCCAGAATATTGCCTAACTCAAAGTGAAAGTCGGCTTCTACTAAATCGGGTTTTAATTCTAAGGCGATTTTCCAGGAATTAATGGCGGCTTCTGTATTTCCTAATTGTTGATAAACTCTCCCTAAATTCCAATGTACCGCCGCCAAGTCCGGTTTAATCTCAATGGACTTTTGATAAGCGGCGATCGCTTCATTTACCTGCCCATTTTGCAGATACATGGTCGCTAGATTAGCATGAACTTCCGCAAAATCGGGATGAATTTCTAAGGCTTGATTGTAGGCGCGAATGGCTGAGGATATTTTGCCTTGAAAATGTAAGGCATTACCCAGGACTACATAGACAAATAAAAAATTAGGATCGAGTTTTAAGATTTGCTGACAGGTGGCAACAGTTTCCTCTAATTTGCCCTGAGATAAATATAATTCTGCTTGTTTTTGTAAGGATAATACCCTGGGATTTATCGGCTTTTGTGCCCAAAATTTTGCATCTGCTTGAATTAATAACTGTTCAGTGGGAGGGGTAACTAAATCCTCTGATTCCTGGGTTTCTTCCTGATAGTGTAATTCCCCTTCTAAGACTTGACCCGAAAAATCTACCCCCTGTTCATCAAAACTATCGGTAGCATCTTCTATAAAATTCATCGATTCACTGATAGACCCGGAAACCGGAGTTTCTAGCCGGGATTTTAATTCGGCAATTTTCCCGATAATATCACTATTATTAGCATCAAGTTTGAGGGCGGTTTTATAATTGGCGATCGCCTCATTAATCTGACCATTTTTCTCTAGCGCTTCCGCCAGTTTGCGATAAAAATCCGGTCTGTCTTGTAGGTTAATCGCCCGCTGATAACAGGTAATAGCGCCCGCCATATCCCCTGATTTAATCAAAGCATTTCCTAGCATCCAATGAACAATCGCCAAATCAGGATCAATTCCCAGGCATTTCTGATAACAATTAATCGCCTCATGCCATCTCTGTTGCTGATAATAAACACCACCCAAATTACTATAAGCTATGCTATAATTTGGCTCAATTTCCAACCCTTGAGTATAAGCCCAAATAGCCAAATCCAGACAATTACACATTTGCAGAGCATTGCCAACTCGCATATAAGCCCCAGCCAAATCAGGCTGTAATTTTAAAGCCTTTTCTAAAGCCGAAATAGCTGCATCAATTTCCTGATTATAAATATATGATTCTGCCAACATGATATAAACATCGGCATTTTTAATATCCAGTTCTAAAGCCTTCATATAAGCCTCAATACTAGCTGGATAATCACCCCGACTAAAAAAAACCTGGCCCTGACAACAATAAACCTTAATCTGCTCTGAATTCACTAACTTTCCTCAAATGCGTGTTGATACAACTAATAATAATCTGTCAGCGTATTAGGTAGAATTGGCAACCGTCCAACAGTTACCCCAAATTATCACTTATTCAAACCACCGCTCTGCTATGATATAATACAACACCAGGGCGACTTATCCAACCCCAGATAATTTTGGTGTTGACTCAAATATGATGTTTGCCAAGGTACAAAACGCGATAAAGTAAAAATTGTTGATCAAACTACAGTTATCCAAAACTGTCCTTTAGGAGTATTTAGCATGAGTCCAGAACAAGACCCCGTTAAGTTAATGAAGCAACAGGTTGGCAAAGCGGCAGCAGACCGGGTTAAGTCCGGTTCCATTGTCGGACTGGGAACGGGGTCAACCACAGCATACACAATTCAATTTTTAGGAGAACGCCTCAAAAGTGGGGAAATCAAAGATATTAAAGGCGTTCCCACCTCATTCCAAGCCTCTGTACTTGCCAAGGAATATGGCATTCCCCTCACCACTTTAGATGAAATTGACCATATTGATATCGCCATTGATGGTGCTGATGAGGTTGATCCTCACAAAAATTTAATCAAAGGTGGTGGTGCCGCTCACACTCGCGAAAAAATTGTAGACTGTTTAGCAGATCAGTTTATTGTAGTTGTAGATGGTTCTAAAATCGTAGATCGTCTGGGTTCTACATTTTTATTACCCGTGGAAGTTATGCCAATGGCGATGACTCCGGTAATGGCTGCCATTACCAAACTTGGGGGTAAACCTACCCTGAGAATGGGAGTCAAAAAAGCTGGACCTGTGATTACAGACCAGGGAAATATGGTGATTGATGTCAAATTTGATGCGATCGATAATCCCGCCGAATTAGAAAAAACCCTCAACAATATTCCTGGGGTTTTAGAAAATGGTTTGTTTGTGGGTGTGGCTGATGTTATCCTAGTGGGAGAAATCAAAGACGGTCAACCTGTTGTCCGCGAGATTTCCTAATCCTCAAAAAAAACTGGGGGATAGAAACCCAAACACTGGTTTCTGTTTCCCCTAATTGTTGCCATATAAATAGCTGATGATGCACTATAGAAGGTTTGGACGAACTGAACTGCCGATGCCTGTATTATCCTGTGGTGGAATGCGGTATCAATATCAGTGGCAAGATGCCTCTCCTGAAAAAATACCCCCCGAAAGTCAGCGGAATTTAGAAGCGGTAATTCGCCGTTCCCTAGAGTCGGGAATTAACCATATTGAAACCGCTAGGGGTTATGGTACATCGGAGATGCAACTGGGTTGGATTTTACCAAAACTACCCCGCGAAAGGCTAATTATTCAAACCAAAGTTTCCCCAAAACCAGACCCGGCTGAGTTTCGCCGTGACTTTGACAAATCTCTGAAATATTTACAGTTAGACTATGTGGATTTATTGGGTCTGCATGGGATTAATACCCCGGAACTGTTAGAATATTCGATTCGACCCGGTGGCTGTTTAGAAGTCGCTCAAGAATTACAAAAAGAAGGAAAAGTCAGATTTATTGGCTTTTCCACCCACGCGCCAACGGATGTTATTGTTAATGCGATCGCTACTGATAAATTCGACTATGTTAACCTACACTGGTATTATATCAATCAACTAAATTGGCGCGCCATTGAAGCCGCCAACCGTCATGATATGGGAGTGTTTATCATCAGTCCTTCTGATAAAGGGGGGAAATTATATGATCCGCCTCAAAAGTTAGTAGACCTATGTTCTCCCATTAGTCCCATTGTATTTAACAACTTATTTTGTTTATCTCATCCCCAAGTTCATACCCTCAGTTTAGGCGCATCGAAACCTACAGATTTTGATGAACATTTACAGGCTATGGACCTCCTAGACCGTTGGGATGAAATCTTACCCCCCATTTTAGAAAAGCTAGAGAAAACCGCTATAGAAGCCCTAGGGGAAGATTGGTTCAAGACATGGAATCAGGGTTTACCTAACCCAGAAGATACACCCAATAATATTAATATTCCCATCATTCTCTGGTTAAGAAATTTAGCGATCGCATACGATATGACCGAATATGGTAAAATGCGCTATAACTTACTGGGAAATGGTGGTCATTGGTTCCCCGGACAAAACGCCGCCACTATTGACCAAGTAGATTTAAGTGACTGTTTAAAAAATAGTCCCCACGCCGATAAAATCCCCCAATTATTGCGAGAAACCCATCAACTGCTAGGCGGTCAATCAGTCCCCAGATTATCTCAAAGTTAAGTTAATCATAATCCCGTAATAATTACCCCACTATCCTATTAGCAATAAAGCGCGGAGTAAAACTTGAGGTCTCAGAAGAGTCTTAATAGTTAATCGTGGCGGTTGAGGAATCTCAGTAGATTGACGACTAAAGTGATATTCTTGCCATCGCAAAACCACAATACAAGCCAGATAAATCATATAACCTGGTTCCTCCATCTGAGTAAAAATCAACCCAAAAGACAAGGGACATAAAACCAGAAACTTAGAAATATCATCAAAACAGAGTCTACGCCAAACCACAAACCAAATATACAAAAATGATGCCAGTCCCAAAAATCCGACATCTCCCCAAATTCCCGCCCAACCAAACAGGGGAGAAAACATACTCGATTGATCTCCTAACCAACTAGCTCCTACCGCTTGCCAAATGGTATTAGTAGCGGGGTGGGAAGTAGCCCCAAGGGGTCTTAAAATAAACGCATATTCCCGTAGCATCCAGCCTCCTAGTCTTCCTACAGTGTGACCAGGACCTAAGCCTAGCAAAGGATGAAGGGGAGACTCATAGAAAGCCGGAACAATGCGAAAAGTAGCAGATTTCAGTAAAGTAGCTTCTCCTTCCGGCCCATAAATTTCCGGCCGCATCCAAGTTTGAAAAGCACTCATCTCAGGTACATTATGAATCGCCCACCAAAACACATAAGATAATATCCCAAAAATAATTACAAATTTAATAGCATCAGCCATATTTTTAAATTTAGTTAATAGCAGAAATCCCCCAGCAATACCAAACACTAAAATTACCTGTTTAGCATCAGAAATAACCATGTGCCAAAAAGTTGCTAATACCACGGCAGCCCGCAACCATATAGGCAGATTTTTAGCTGCCAAAAAATAGTAAATACCAAAGGTTAATGATACAGAAGCACCGATGACATGACCCGCACCTTGAGCAATAAAAACACCTTTTATATTGTCTTCTAATCCCTGGCGTAGATGGAGATGCAGAACATACTGTTGCACATAGGCAAATGCTAGATTAGTGAAGGATGCAAAAACAATATAGCCACGCAATTGGTTTAACTTGTCCAAAGTAATCGGGACAGTCAGAATAATAACAATAAATAAAAAATGTTCACATAACAACAAGAAATTAACGGCAATATTAATTAAACCAGCGGCATTTAATAAGGCACTGGCTACGGAAATAATCAGAAAAATAAATAGAGCCACTACCATTTCTTTAATGATGGTAATTTGTTGTCGGTCTTTGATCTTGGTTTTCCACAGAGCAAAAGCAAACAGCCAGGGAACTATTGCCAGATGCACTAAGTTAACAATCGAGGGAAATTTTAAAAGCTGAAGTACGCGGGAAAAAAATGCGCAAATGAAGGCAAATAGAGTCAGTGTCGAGAGTTTAATATATCCCTTTTTAGGTTTAATTAATCTTGATTGATTGGGGTATGTTTCCATTAATCATGTAATCTACTAGGGTTTACTCAAAACTAACTGGTAAATTGATTTCAGTTGCTCATAATTTTGTTGTGCTGTATATTTGGCTTCAAATTCTGCCCTGGCTTCTCGGCGCATTTGAGGGAGTTTTTCAGGATGGGAAATTAGGGATTCAACTTGTTCGGCAAGACTGATGGGATCGCTGGGTTTAAATTGCAGTCCCGTGCGACCATGTTCGACTAATTCGGCGATCGCACCTAAGTTAGAAGCAATTACAGGAGTACCCTTAGCAAAGGCTTCTACAGCGACTCTACCAAAGGTTTCATACCATTTAGAAGGGAAAATTAAAACCATGGCTTCTCCCATCAATTTATACACTTCTGGGAGGGGTCTACGTCCTAACCATTGAATGTGAGGTAATTTCTCAGCAGCGGCTTGGACACGGGGGACTAAAGGACCATCCCCCACAATTTTTAAGGGTACTGGTTGACGGAGATTTTGCCAAGCATCAATCAGCACATCTAAGCCTTTTTCTACAGATAATCTACCTACAAATAGCGCATATCCCCCTTCCCCGCTGCCGACTCCTGGATCGGGATAGACAAAGTTAGGTTTAACTATTATTCGGTCTTCTGACCACCCGGCTTCAATAAATTTCTGGCGAGCAAATTGGCTGAGGGTAATAAATATATCTACCTGATTTACCCAAGTGCGAGCCATACGGTGTAGGGTTAACATGGTTGCAGTTATGGCACTGGCGGCTCGATTTTCTCGATAACAGGCGTGAATAACTCCGGGATAGGGTACAAATTTACCTAGACAGTCTTCACAAATGCGATCGGAGCGAAAAAACAATCCATTAGGGCAAATTAATCGGTAATTTCGGAGGGTTTGAACTACTGGGACTCCCTCAGATTTAGCCGCATAATATACTGATGGAGAGATTAAGGGGAAAAAGTTTTGAACATGAACAATATCTGTGGGGTGGGTTCGCAACTTTTGTTTAACTATTTTGTAGGCTTCTGTAGACCAAATGGTTGTAGAAGCTAAATGTACTCGATTAAGGCTGGCAACTCGCTCATTGCTATCTTGATAAATATCAACTTGATTACCATTTGCTTTGAGCAAATTAGCTTCGGCTTGGGTTGATTCGTCTTCCCCGCCTCGAATTTGATAATTGTTATGAATAGACAAAATACGCATTGAGATTGAGTTAGTACCTCAGTAAATTGTTATAGTCATTATACCGTAAACTTTCTCATTATGCTGGCTATGTTCCTTTCCCTAATTCAGGCGGCGCTAAAACGGTTGTATAAATTTCTTCTAATCTTCGCGTTTGGCGATCGCGATTAAAATTGGACTGCATATATTTTCGCCCTTGTTGACTAAATTTTTGCCACATTTCCAAATTAGTTAATAATTGCTGTATTGAGTTAGCTAAACCATCTATATCTCTTTCTGGACAAAGAAAGCCAGTTTCTCCATCAATCACCGCTTCTGGGATACCTGCGTGGTAGGTGCTGACCACAGGGAGACCCATCGCCTGTGCTTCTAAAACCACATTCGGTAAACCCTCTGAGTCTCCCTGGGTTCCGGTGATGCTGGGAGTCGCCATAATTTGGGCGCGGTTCATCCAATTTTTGACTATTTCTGGAGATTGTACACCCAAAAATTGATAATTTTTGAGGGTATTGGCGGCGGAGGTTTCGAGGGCGGTTCGTAGGGGGCCATCACCGATGATCACTAATTTGAGAGCAGGTTGTTGGGATTGTATTTTAGCCATAGCTTGAATTAAATATTCACAGCCTTTTTTTTCGGTTAGCCGACCTACAAATAAAACAATTGGCTCCCGTTGAATAGCCAAATCAGGCGTAAATTGATGAACATCAACACCATGATAATGGGTCTTAATTTTATCGGGTGGAAATCCCTGTTCTAGCAGTTTTTTTTCAATAAACTTAGAAACAGTTAAAAATAATGTGGTCTGTTGTTTCAAGGTTGCTAGGCGCTGAAAATAAACCCAATGGTTGAGGGAGCTATAGCGAGATGATTGTTCCTTTACCGTGGCATCAGCGCCCCTATAATGGACGATAAGCGGAATTTTTAGCCGCACCACCCAAGGCAACACTAGCGCCCCACTCAAGCCAAATTGAGCATGAATCAGCAGCGGATTTAATTTTTGGACTTTTCCATAAATTTCCGGCGCAAATCCAGTTATTTTAAAAAGCTGTTCTGCTACTTTATCTATAGGTCTTCCTTGATTAATAACTAAAGTACGTTTTTCAGGTAAATCTAACCCCTTAACCCGCCGACAACCTACATAATAAGGGGTAAATTTCTCAATTTTTTCGGCGGGATCTCGGATAAAGGTTTGGGAGGGAGGAAGCAGTAGACTATTAAAAATAATGATATTCACTGTAATTATACCGAATTATTAGAATTGTGGATTGTTGCATATAAGTTAGCTAGTTCTTGCCCTTTTTTTTGCCAACTATACAAGTTTTTAACTCTGGCGCGAGAGCGATCGCTTTTTTGTTTCCACAGATGCTTATCATTAGCTACAATAGTCATGGCATTAGCTAAATCATTGATAACTTGATCGGGGTTATTTGGCTCAACTTTAAAGCCGGCATCCTCAGAAACAATTAATGCTGGTCCCCCTAAATTTAAACAAATAACCGGGCGACCTGCTGCCATTGCCTCCAAACAAACTAACCCCCCTGATTCATGTAGGCTAGGATGAACTAATGATACACATTCTGATAGTTTTGTCAACGTTTCTGGTCGAGATAATTGATTGTGAAATATCACTTGATCGTCAATTTTTAACTGTTTAGCTAAAGTCTCTAATCTACTCCTTTGTGCCCCATCTCCGACGATCCAATATTCGGCATCTGGAGGCAATTTCGCTTCGGCGAAGGCTTTGAGTCCGAGATGAAACCCTTTCCAGTGTAACAGACGACCGATACTGATAAATTTAACCCCTTGAGGTTGAGAGTCAGCCAACTGGCTGAGTTGAGTTATTTCTAAATCAGATAATCCTAATTGAGATAAAACCTCTACATTTTTCGCCCCTAATTTTCTGAGTCTCTGGGTGGTTTCTGCTGTGGTTCCCCTGGCTAAAACACTGCGTTGCGCGGTGAGTTTAACGAAGGGGTCTAATTCTCCTAAATTCCGGGCTATATCTCGCATTATTTCATACATAATCCCCCGCCAACCGAAGTCTAGCCAGAAGGCTTTTGGAGCCGATTCTCCACCGCCTACAGATCCCCATAAAAAAGGTATAGGAAGAAGTGCTAAAAAACTGGGGGTTGAGTGGCGAACATAGGTGACATGATGCACTACATCAAAATTGATGGTTTCCTGGAGTTGTTTGGCAACAAAATAAGCTGCTATTTGCCATAAATAATAGTGCAGGTAAACTACCCTTTGTTTGAGATTTAGTGGTCGCACCCAGGAGGGAGGTTCGCAGTAAATTACCTGTAGTTTAATTATGGGGTTTTGCTTGAGTTCGGCTTCAATGGTTGGGCGGTTATTTTGTCGGGTGAGAACCCAAACATTATGATATTTTGCTACTTCCTGAATGGTATTCCAACCCACGCCTGGTTCTGAACCTTCTCCAGGACGACAGGCGTAGGCTGAAATTAGAATATTTAAAGGTTCCACGCCTCCTCCTTTGCTCTAGTAATTCGGAAATATAAAAGATGTAACCTGATTGAGAAAATTAGCTGCGGCTTCTGGGGTGTAATTATCCATTAGTTTTTGCGATCGCATTCCCATTAACTTAGCTAATTCGGGATTTTGAATAAACCTGGCCATCAATTCTGCTAAATATTCCGGCTGTTGGGGATGAAAACAATAACCGTTTTCTCCATCAGTAATTAATTCAGATGCTCCCGCCAATTCAGAACACAAAACAGGTCGCCCCAAAACCATTGCCTCTAATACTACCATTCCCCAAGTATCCTCCAAAGTTGGTAATACAAAAACATCAGCTTGGGTGAAATAAGTGGCTAATTGATGGTATTCTACCCGACCGAACCAACGCACATAATTGGTGAGTTGATTTTGTTGACAAAAAGTTTCTAGCTCCGGTCGTTGATGGCCATCACCCACCACCCATAACTGATAATTGGTTTCTCCCTGTTGTTGTAGTATAGCACAGGCTTCTAAAAGATAGCTCAGGCCTTTGCGAGGAATAATTCCCCCCACAAATAAAAAGGTTAGCTGTTGAGAAGATGTGGATTTAAAATCCCGATTAGGAGTACCCAAAGACTGCACCCAAGGTACCTCATAGGGATGAACAAAAACTTGATTTTCTTGGGCATTTAGAACCTCTATTAGATAGTTTTTGCCACCGTGAGAGTTGGTAATACAAGCATCAGCCGCTTTCACCATAACTCGTCTAATAGCTAGACGTAGGGGGGAGTTACGATAGTCTACACCGGGAGAACTTCCTTCGTAGGCGATGACAACTCGCCAACCTCCTATAGGTTTAAATACAATTGCTAAAATTGTCCACACGCCAAAGGAGTTAGAAAAAATTAAATCTGGTTTAAACTTGAGTAATCGCTTGACAATATTTAGGGGAAGATAGGTAAAGTTATCCCCATAGCTATTGGTAGATTTTCTCAGAGAAATAATTTGGCGATCGCCTAAAATTTCCACTCGAAAACTATCCTCTAGTCCCGGTGCGAAACCATGCCAGCGACTGGTGAAAACCGTAGTATCCGGGAATTGTTTACTATAGCAACTTAGGGAAGGTTGCCAGTAGTAAAAAGCCGAAGTAAGTAACCAAGCCACACGGAGATTTTTCATGATTTTTCGATTTTCTATATATCAGATTGTTTCAGATTTCTGACTGTAGTTAAATATTGGCTTAAAAATGGCAAGCCTCCTACAGCCGGGAGAAAGTAGCGAGCAGTGCATAATAACCCTAACCCTGCTGCCACTGTAGCATTAAAATAAGGTTCATAGAAAATCACTAAGGCTGCATCCCTCGTACCCACCCCCGCAAAAGTTAAAGGCATTAATCCAGCTAAAATAGCTAAGGGAGAGAGAGCAAGATTCGTAATAAAAGGAACCCAGGCATTAAGTGCAAGGATAAAAAACCAAATTTGTAGTAAATGCAAAAACCAAATAAAAATTGAAGTAGCACTAATTTTGAGAAGCTGGCGCTTATCACTCCAAAAATGTTCGTGCATTGCTGTCCAAGATTCCTGCAACTTTGCGATTTTTTTTCCGATAGTTTTCGGAGTAATTTTCTCTAAAATGAAAAACAAAAAATCTGCAAAATTCCGAGAACTCAAAATCAAAATTCCGATAATTAAACCCGTGGTTACACCCAAAGTCATTGTCAGAAAAATCACATCTTTTCGAGGGTATAAAAATAGACCGAATACACACCATAACAATAAAGATAGTAAATCACATGATTTCTCAAATACCACCAATGAAAGGGAAAGAGAACCGCTTAAATGTCCCCGTTCTCGCATAAAATACGCTTTAGCAATATCTCCCATTTTTGAGGGTAAAACCATATTTAAAACACTAGCAGCTAGAATCAGGCGATTAGCTTCCCAAAATCCGAGATAGGTGCTTTTGGGCATAAGTTGTTGTAGTCGCCAAGCGGTAAATAAAGTAATAGGAATTACCATAGCTAAACTTACAGGCATCCAAAAACGATGGGAATTGAGAAAGATATCTGCTAATGCTTGCAGGTCAATTTTAGAATAAATAATTGACAGGATAATCATGCTAACTGTAATGGAAATAAATCGCTTCATAGATAAGAATCCTCTGGCTAAAATTTAGTTGTCTTTGTGATGGTCATATTCCATCCTACGCAGGCGCAGTTGAATGTCTTCTAGCATTTTTCGATTGACTGCCATTAAATCAGCAATTAAACCGAACATCCACAACTGAAAACCAATTAAAATTAGGATAGCTGCTAAAATTAAACTAGGAGCGCGAGCGCGGGTAGGTTCTCCCACAAATAGCACTAACCAACGGATACATAATATCAGTCCTAAACTCAGGGGAAAACTTCCTAGAAAAGTGAATAATCGCAGCGGTCTATAGGTCATGAAAATTCTAAAAATGGTAAAAATTGACCGCTGGATATAGGAAGGAATACTTTTAACTAATCGGGAAGGTCGTAAATAGGAATTAGTACGGATAGGTACGGATGTAATAGCGATACCTTTTTGACCTGCTTGAATAATGGTTTCTAAGGTATAAGTATATTCATTAAAAACATTAAGCTGCATGGCTGCTTGGCGACTAAAAGCTCTAAAACCACTGGGAGCATCGGCGATCTTAGTGCTACTGGCAAGTCGCACAACACGACTACCGAGTTTTTGCAGGAACTTTTTAGTAGGAGAAAAGTGTTGAATATTCTGAATTGGTCTGGCTCCGATGACTACTTCGGCATAACCTAATAAAATTGGTTCGATGAGTTTCGGTATATCTTGGGCGCAGTATTGGTTATCGGCATCGGTGTTAACAATAATATCGGCTCCGGCTTTTAATGATGCTTCAATTCCTGCCATAAATGCTTTAGCCAAACCTTGATTATGGTCAAAATTTACCACATAATCAACACCACAGGCTTTAGCAACTTCTACAGTATTATCAACACTACCATCATTAATAATTAGCCATTCTACACAATCAATGCCGGGAATTTGGCGAGGAAGTTCTGATAGGGTAAGTCCGAGAGTTGGTGCTTCGTTAAAACAGGGGATTTGAATAATTACCTTGGTCATAAGTTTATGGTTATTGAATGTTGATTAATTTTGTTTAAGAAAAACTGTGACCATCTCTTTTGACCATTGGGGTTGATAAACTTGTTGGTCAATAATGATTTCAGGGTTGTTCATTTCTGCTACACCACTGGCGATAATAGCGCAGGGAGAAAAGTCTTGATGGGGGGAGATATTGGCTTTGATGGCAGATTCATTATCTATCATAATATGTCTAAGGGTGATAGGGCGATCGCTTTTTTGCTTAAACAGTACCCAAAAAGGATATTCCCAGGTGTCACCTCCAATAATCAATCCGACATCTGTACAGTTTTCAGTTAGGACAAAATCTACTGATTGACTATAGGGTGCTTGCAGTTCTGGGATATTAATAAAATATTGGTCTTGACGGCTAAGATTCCAAAGATTATTTACCTGATTTTCTAAAAAAATTTTACTGTTAAAAATTAGAGGCCTTGATTCATTAAACATCAGAAAAAACCCGGAAGCAATAATCATAATTATTGCTACTGAATTGGCTATTTTAGGTTGGAGTAATTTATCCATCATCACTCCTATAAATGCTGAGGATAAAACGAAGATGGGTAAATGTAGACGACTGCGCCAAGGGGACCAAGCAATCAAGCTACAGAACAACAAGAAGCTCACTATAATCGACAGCATATAAATGGCTAAATAGTAGCGATGTGGTTTGGTAAATTTATGGGATTTTATGATAAATAAAATAGATAAGCACATAAATAATACTATATGAATAGTATTGCCTGCTAAATCTTCATGATTTATTAATGTATGAACATCAAAGTTTTGACCCGGGGGGAAAGTGGTTCTTGGGTCGTTAATATCAACTCCAATAAATTTGTGAACGGCTGCAATAATCTTAATTAACAGTAGATTAATATCTCGAGAAAAAGTGCTGAAGTGTAGGGCTATATTTCGGATGGTATTAGAAATTAAAATGGGTATGCTAAAAATTTCTAGTTTGTAGTCTCCAGAGGTTCCCAAAATTGAACCAAATACCTCATAATTTCGCTGAAAATGACCTAAATTCATGGCTAAAGCGATGACACCAATAACGATAAAATGTCGCGATACTTTCCAGCCACATTGCTGGATACTAACTAAGCCAAACCATAATCCGAAGGGAAAAAGATAAAAATAGGCAGTTCCTTTAGTTAATACGGCTAAACCTAAACTTGCACCAATGGCTAAGGGATAGGAAACTCGTTTTTTATCTTGAATAGAAAGGAGTGTATAATAGACAAAAGTGACCATCCAAAATGCACCAACATAGTCGGTTTGAGTGCTAGATGCTTGTAAAATACCCATGGGAATTGTGGCACAAAAAACGGCGGAAAATACTTGTGATCGCAGTCCCCCACCTAGTTGTTTAGCAACTAACGATATTCCGACAATACTCCCTACCATACTAGCCCATTGAACGAAATTAGCTAGGCGATCGCCACCACTAAGAATTTGCAGATTTGTGACAGCAAAACCCGACCAAGGACCAAGGGATATTTGCCTAGTAATTGAGGTGGGATAGTGATTAACGCTACCATTTTGCATCCAGTGAACTACTCGACTCATGTGATAGGTCATAGAGTCCCAGTTATTAGGAGGGGCGATCGCGGCAGTTAGACCAATTATGAGTATAATAACTGTGACGCTGGCGATCGCCAATTTGATAAACACTGAAATATCATAAAATTGCCAATTAACCCACCTAATTTGACCTTTAATCAGAATTTTAATAACGGTAAAACCTAAGATAAGATTAACTATAATCAATACCATAAATAATGGCGTAAATTTTAGCGAACCAAACAAACCAAGTACTTCTGTAATTAATACTACTAAAGTTCCCCAGGTTAGTCCAGTTGATAAAATCCCACTCCGCCAACCTTGTCCGGTTTGACGGAATATCAGAAACAGAAATATAAGTGTAAGTAAAATCAGGATGGCAGACATCTGTTTAACCTCAGCGTTCAGGTGGCGAAATATTAACTATACTTTTTCAAAAATAATCCGGGAAAACTCGGATGCTGAGTTTTGTTTAACCCAATTTTGCATTGGCAGCGGATCGCCAAATTCCAGGGGATTAGAAATTTCTAAAAACTTAATTAATCCCTTAGCAATTTCTTGGGGTTGGCTAGAATCAACAGTTAATCCCAGATGATACCGTCGCACCATTTCTCCCATTAATCCATAATTAGAACATAGTACAGGTTTGTTAGCTGCCGCCGCCAATAAGAGAATACCACTCATCCCCACATGGCGCTGATACGGTGCTAAAACTACATCGGCAATTTGAAAATAAGCCATAACTTCTGACTCCGGCACAAATTGATAATATCTAATAATTTGAATTGGCTTAGTTTGACAAATTTCGCTAATTTGGCTGTCTAGGGAATTAGCAATGCTAGACTCTCCTACCAGGAGAATACACAGTTTTTGACACAAATCTGCTGGTAAACTAGCAATGCTATCCAGTAGCTGATAGATGCCTTTACGTGCTGTTAAAGCACCAAATAATAAAAATACTCGCCGCTGAGAATCAATTTGGAGACTCTTGCGCCAATCATCTATTATAATTGGTTTGAAATTATCCAATTTGACCGGATCAGGAAGGTAGACAGCTTTAGGTTGACTCGGAAACTTAGGAAACTGATTAAGTTGGGGGACGGCGAAAGGATCAAGGCAAAAAACTGTTTGGAGTTGAGGATTAGCCAAAATGCGTTTTAGGGCTATTTTTTCGCGTAACTGTTGCAGGTAATTTTTCCAAGTGCGATCGTAATGATCTAATTGGTGATAGTGAAAGGTCGGCCGAAAATAAATCCCCGAAAATTTGCAGGGTGATTTTGCCCCAAAGGCTAGGGGAATTTGACAGGTATCAAAATACATAATCAGACAATGATCTGGTCTCAAGTTGGTGGCATACTTGCAGAAAATTTCCCACTCTTTAAAATTGCGACTTAGTCTTTTTAACTTAGATTTTCGGGAGTTAAGATGTTCTTCTTCGGCTTGGGTAATTGGCACAAAATGGATGTCTTGATGATGATCACCTTGACTCAATTCAACTACATCCTGATGTTCATCCAGAAATCGGCAAGACACCACAATTTCCAGATTTTTGGGGATTTTATGGATTTGCCAATATTCAATTAAATGACGAATATAACTGGGATGATGACCTCGAATCGAAAGGTCAAACAGCATCAATTTTTGTGGGTAATTTTTCACGGTTATTTTATCCCCCTAAATTTATCTATATCCGATGATAGTCATACCTCTAAATAACAGGGGGGTGTTGGCTAATTTTTGTCTCAATTTATAAGGAAAAATGTTTAATAAATATTCTACCAACTTAATCACATTAATTGATATACTATTGATGGGAATTTCTAAGTAAATTTTGCCGTTAGACTTCACCCAAATTATCTTAGAAAAACCTACTTTCTTAAAAATATCATACATTTCACTGAGTTTATATTCTTTTAAATGAAAGCCAGTAGCTTGCTGATCAAAGTGGCGAGAAACATCATGGGGACCTGAATACCAATTAGGTGTGATACAAATATACTTACCATTTGCAGCTAAAGTATTGTAGATATTTTCAAGCTGTTCTAGGGCATCATCAGGATGTAAATGCTCCATTAATTGATGACTATAGGCTAAATTAACTGTATTTTTAGGGACGGGAATATTACAACCATCGGAAATAAAAATTTCCATATTATCGGGAATATTCGGTAGTTTAGTAATTTCAGTTGATACATCAACTGCGTAAACTCGTTTGACTCGTTGAGCGACTTCTATGGATAAACTACAATCACCAGGACCTATTTCTAAATAGGTGATTTCTGGGTTAAGAAAACGGGCTAATAATTGCAGACGCTGGTTAACAATCCAAGTTTGAATTTCGGGGCTAGATTTTCGGGTAAGTTGAGGATGATGCGGGACTTTTTGGAAGAGTTGATTATATACCTGAGTGTATAAATGCCCACCCATGCGTTCCTCTCTGGTAGAATTCATTAACTGGCGGGCTAGTTCTTGTTCAATTTCATAATGTTCTCGAATTTGCTCCCAGGTGCGACTATCTCTAGCATCAGTTTTGGGAGTAGAAACCTGAGTTGTATTGGTGTTAGTTTTAGCAGTCATAACTAATAGGTAAAATTGAGGTGATACGAATTGGGTAAAATACGATAAACATTAAATAAATTTCTGAAATTTAGATGTTTATCTTAGCCTAGTTTATACTCAAACTAGGCATAAATTCTACTTATTGTCGGGGTGATACTAGGCGCGGTTATCATAAAATTTGATGTAGATTATGGCACGGTTTTCATCGGAAGTCATCTGTTGATAGTTATCAATAACTAATATATAGTTGCTTTTTTAATAATTAAAGCTAATCATAAATATTTAACAATCAAATCAATATTAATTATTATAGAATAATTAAAGCATTGTTGGGAATTATTAACTATGGCTGTAGTTCAGCCCGATGTGGCACTTTTCCTTCGTTATATCGGCGGAGGTGGTGCGGAGAGGGTTATGCTAAATCTGGGTCGTGGTTTGATTGCAGAAGGCTTGAAAGTAGACTTAGTTTTGGGTAAAGGCTGGGGGCCTCACTTGGAAAAAGTACCACCAGAAATAAGGATAGTTGATTTGGGGGCTTCCGGGGTTTGGGGTACTATTTTTGCCCTGAGAAATTATTTGCAGGAATCACAGCCTAAGTCCCTACTTTCTGCCCTCCATTATGCTAATGAAATTGCGGTTTGGGCAAAACGTCTAGGGGGAGTTTCCACCCGCGTGGTGGTGTCTGAACATAATACTTTTTCGGAGGCAATACAACATACTACTAAACTTAGAAAAATTTTGCTGCCTTTGTTTGTTCGCTATTTCTACCCATGGGCGGATGGAATTGTAGCTGTTTCTCAAGGGGCGGCTGAGAACTTAGCTAAAAGTACGGGTTTAAATAGCGATCGCATTCAATATATTTATAACCCAGTTATCACGCCGGAACTATGGCAAAAAGCTGGAGAAACTTTAGATCATCCTTGGTTTCAACCGGGGGAACCTCCAGTAATTTTAGGAGTCGGAAAACTGGAAGCACAAAAAGATTTTCCCACCTTAATTAAAGCCTTTGCTAAAGTGCGACAAGTGCGACAAGTGCGCCTAGGAATTTTAGGTTGGGGACCTGATGGCGATCGCCTCGAAAATCTCATCCAAGATCATGGTTTAGGAGATGATGCCGCCCTATTAGGATATGCTGATAATCCCTATCCTTATATGGCAAATGCTGCAGTATTTGTGTTATCTTCTCGCTGGGAAGGTTTACCAACAGTTTTAATTGAAGCTATGGCGGTTGGCACTCCGGTAATTTCCACTAATTGTAAAAGTGGGGCCGCAGAAATTTTAGCAGAGGGTCGATATGGTTCCCTAGTTCCGGTGGGCGATACTACAGCAATGGCAGAGGCGATTTTAGCCACCATTGAAGGTAACACTCCGACTGTAAACACCCTATGGCTAGAACAGTTTAGCCAGAAAATGGCAACCCAAGAATATCTGAAAATTTTAGGACTTGATTGCCGCAATTGATCCTAATTATTAGTGGTAATTCATCCTACAATTAGGTTAGGTGATAATCTGATGGAATAGTGATAAATATTGCTGGGCTTGTCTTCCTAGGGGAAATACTTGTATAGCTTTTTCTCTGGCTTTTTCTTTGAGTTTTTGCAGGCGATCGCTATCATTTAATACCCATTTAATCCCCTCGCTTAAATCATCAATTTCATAGGGTTTGACCAGATAACCATTAACTTGGTGATCAACAATATCCTTGAGTCCAGTAGCATTAAAAGCCACCACCGGAGTACCACAGGCTAAGGCTTCAGAGGCCGTTTGTCCGAAGGATTCTTGCAAGGATGGAACAATCATCACATCGGCGGCAGAATAGACCAAAGCCAAAGCAATATCATCAGAGAAACTGCCTAGATAATTAGCTGGAAAACCTAAATCTACTGGGTTTTCCGGTTCCGCAGATCCAAAAACTACTAATTCAAGCTGATTTTGCCACCCTGACTGACTCAGCTTTTGCAGCGCCGGAAGTAGCAAATTAAAACCCTTTCTGGGGTCAGCAGTCGCAGCGATCGCCCCAAATAAAACCAGTTGTTTGTCCTGGGGTAAATTCAGTAAATGTCGGGCGATTTTCGTTTCTATAGGTCGATAAATTTGGGTATCCAGACAGAAGGGAATCACCTCTACTCGCCGCTGTCCAAATAAGGAACTTGAACGCACACAATCCGCCATCCAACTACTAGGAGTTACAATAGTTAAGTTGAGATTTTTCCAGGCTTTAAATTTCCGTTTCCAAACCTGTCGAGATAAATCCCGATCGCGACCACTTTTAAGTTGCGGACATTGACCGCAGGAATTTTGGTAGCGATCGCATCCCTCGCTGTAATGACAACCCCCAGTTAAAGGCCACATATCTTGAAGAGTCCACACTAAGGGTTTATTCAATTTAGCCAAAGTTTCAATCTGGATAAAGCCATTACAAACCCAGTGTAAATTTACCACATCTGGGTTAATTTTAGTTACTCTACTAGCTATGACATCGGGGAACCATTGAGGAGAAAAAAGCAGGCGATCGCGTTTTGGGTAGCGTCTCAGGGGGATACTATTAGCACCAGGACCTAGTTTAGTGATGATACTTTTTTCGGCTATAACAGTGCGATCGCCACTAAATTTTCCCCGCACCAACATTCGAGATTCAACCCCCATAGAAATTAAACCTCGATGTACTCTATACGCGGCTCTAGCCGCACCGCCTTCGACATCAGTTGAACTGAGAATTACTGGTTTCATCTGTGTATTTCCATGGGTTATGATTGAATATTTCCTAGGACAATTTCGTTATAAGTCCCCGACCTAACAATGCGGCCTTTTTCCATGACATAAAGGCGATCGCAATGTTGTATAGTCGTCAAACGATGAGCAATCATAATCATAGTTTTAATTCCACTCAGAGATTTAATAGACTCAGTGACCAAACTTTCCGTCTCATTATCTAACGCCGAAGTCGCCTCATCTAACACCAGAATATCCCGTTCATGGTAAAGAGCGCGAGCAATACCAATCCGTTGGCGTTGACCCCCAGAAAGGCGCACTCCTCTTTCCCCGACCATGGTATTTATTCCATCGGGAAGTTCTTTGACCAAATCCATAAGTTGAGCCATTTCTAAAGCCTGTTGTAGACGTTTATGATCAATTAAATCATCAGCCACCCCGAAAGCAATATTTCTCTCTATTGTATCTGCCATTAAAAAAATAGACTGGGGAATATAGCCAATCATATTTTGCCACGATCGCAAATTATTATAAATAGAAATATCATCAATTTTAATATCACCACCTTGGGGTATTAATAACCCCAGCATGATATCAACTAACGTAGTCTTTCCGGCTCCAGACTGACCAATAAAAGCAATCGATTCTCCCTTCCTAATCGACAAAGAAACGTCGGAAATGGCTGGCGATTCAGAACCAGGATATTGATAAGTTACACCGTCAAAAATAATCTGACCAAAATCTTTATTCTTGAATTTATGGTCAGCTAATTGACTGATTTTTGTAACTACGGTGCGATTTGAAACTTCGCTGTTTTTGAGAGTTTCAATTTCTCGTAAATCATGACTTAATCTTTCTAATACATAGGTCATACTCCGCAATTTACTCACATCTTTACTCAAATTAGAAATAGCTGGTAGTAAACGAATTGATGACAAAGCGAATATACTTAATGCCGGAATAAATCCATCAATATCTTGTCCCAGTAGAATCATAGTTGATGTGATTCCCACTAAAAATAAAATGAGAATTGCCTCAACTAATATTCTGGGGACAACTTGAAAAGAAAGTAAGAAAGTTCCCGCCTCTATATATTCCCGTGATTGCTCACTCAGTTGTTCTTCAAAAAAGCCAGAACAGCCAATTACCTTAGTTTCTTTAATCCCCCCTAAACTATGATTAACAATACGAATTATCGATTCATCAGCATAACTAACACGCTTACCCCAGTATTTAATTTTATCTTTAAAAGCATTCAGGATTAAAATTAAAGGTAAAAACAGAAATATTAAAACAATTACCACCAATTGACTGGTCATCAATAGCAATCCACTCAAAGCTATAATAATCATTAAATTGGCAGCCGAATTGAGTATAGGCATAAGAATATCTAGTGCAAAAGCCTGGGTATAAATAATTATACATTGAATGACCGCAGCACTATCCTTCGACAAATGGAAAGTATAAGGAACAGACAGATATTCTTGGATTAATTTTTCACACAATTTCCCACGAACTTTCAGACAAAACCCAAATACATAGGTTTTAATCTGCCAGTTTAAGAAAGATTTAATAGCAAATAAAGCAATAATAAACAATCCCAATAATGCTATACCGTGGGATGCTTCTGTTAAATTTAAGCCAGCATATATAGAGGCTACAAATTCACTTTCATTGACTAAATTGGGATGACTAGCTAAATTCAAAAAAGGTCCTATCATGCCAATCCCAAATGCTTCCAGCACTGACATGACTACAAATAAAATTACTAAAATTACTAACTGTTTTGGGGAAGCCGGAAGAATGAAAAAAAACCGATTTATAAAATTCTGCATTGTCGCTATATTTGACTCCCAGTGCCTTGGATATTTTTAATGACCAAAATAGACCAGTACCATGATACCCCAGATGATAGCCACCCATTATATGGACTTTACCCTAACTATAGCAATAATAAATGTTATGTAAAGTCTCCTCAACTCTACTTATACCAGTACGGTGGTCGCTCAGACTGTCTGACTAACTACTGATGTATCATACTAGGCTACAGTAACCTCTTGGCTAACTTACTCTCCGGGGTCAAGCCAGAAGGTCTGGTTACATTTCACCCTAGCTTTACAATCAGCACCCTTATTTAAACTTTTAAGTAAAGATTCTGTAAACTACTCCGTATTTTCACGGATATATGACAAAATTTAAAAAATTAAGCCCATCAGTCAGTTGAGACTGGGGCTTTAGCTATTGTTCAGGCAGCTTGCCATCAGCTTTTTAGGTTCCTAGCAACTCACCCATGATTAACCCCACAGCCACCGATATTAACTCAAAGTCCTTCCCCTTGGAATGGCTATTCTCGGCGTTCAGAGTATCCGAAACGCTTAAAACTGGTCAACAGGTAGTAATAATTGACTCCGGGGTTAAAGATTATCGGGAGTTGATTAGTGGCCTTCGCGCGGTGGCAGATGTCATAATTTTGTCCCCCAACAGAGATGGTGTCCTACAGATAGCGGAGACTTTACACCAATATAATACGATCGCACAAATTCATATAATCTGCCATGGCTCACCAGGTTGTCTGAAATTGGGGAATGTGGAACTAACCTCAGAAACCCTCCCCCACTACAGCCAACACCTAGGAACCTTAAACGATAAACTGCACGATAGCTCTATTATCCTCTATGGTTGCCAAGTCGCCGCCGGACCTAAGGGGGAAACCTTCCTTAAACAACTGCATCAACTTACAAGAGCCAATATTACCGCCTCAACTACCCCCACAGGTAATCACCAATTGGGGGGAGACTGGGATTTTCAGATCAACATAGGAAACCCTATCGATACCAATTCCATATTTTCCCCAGTCACAATGGCAACCTACAGCCACACCTTAGCCTTTGAGTCGGACGACTTCAACACCAACAGCCTCAACGCCTGGTGGAATTTTATCACTCCCAACAATAACAGTTCCTACCTACTCACCGGAACAGGTACACCAGATGCTTATGTAGAACTATCAGTCCCTGGTGCTACTGATATGTGGAATAGCAACCGTAGCGCCGCCAGACTCATGCAGCCGGCTCAAAATGAAGATTTTGAGTTAGAAATCAAATTTGCCGCCGACCCCGCCTTAAATAAGCAAATGCAGGGGATTTTGGTAGAGCAAGATAATAATAACTGGCTCAGGTTTGATGTCTTTAAAATTAATTCAGATTTAGCCTTATTTGCGGGTTCAACCCGTAACGGTGGTTCCCGGTCGATGATTCGTATGGGGGTACAACCCGGACAAGCGCGACACCTGAAGGTTAACCGCACTGGGGATGTCTGGACTCTCAACTATTCCGCTGATGGTGTGAGTTGGACTACGGCTGGGAGTTTTACGCAAGCCTTACAAGTCCAACAGGTGGGGTTATTTGCGGCTAATGCTGACAGTTCATCATCTCCTCAGTTTACCTCCCAGGTCGATTACTTTTTTAATACAGCCTCTCCTATTATTCCAGAAGATGGTCAGGTTGTTACTCCAGAACCAATTGAAAATCAGCCACCCATAGCCAATGATGATAACGCTACCGTCCGCACTGGAAACACTGTTACCATTAACGTCCTCAATAATGATAGCGACCCCGATGGTGTTTTAGTCCCGGATACCGTCGCGGTAGTTGACTCTCCAGATTACGGTACTATCACGGTTAACCCTAACGGAACTATCACCTATAGCCATGACGGTTCATCTACCGGTACGGATCGCTTTACTTATACGGTAGAGGATGATGATGGCGCTACCTCTAACGAAGCTACCGTTTTCCTGACTATCGAGGAAAATCAGCCACCCATAGCCAATGATGATAACGCTACCGTCCGCACTGGAAACACTGTTACCATTAACGTCCTCAATAATGATAGCGACCCCGATGGTGTTTTAATCCCAGATACCGTCGCGGTAGTTGACTCTCCAGATTACGGTAATATCACCGTTAACCCTAACGGAACTATAACCTATAGCCATGACGGTTCATCTACCGGTACGGATAGCTTTACTTATACCGTAGAGGATGATGATGGCGCTACCTCTAACGAAGCCACCGTTTTCCTGACTATCGAGGAAAATCAGCCACCCATAGCCAATGATGATAACGCTACCGTCCGCACCGGAAACACTGTTACCATTAACGTCCTTAGTAATGATAGCGACCCGGATGGTGTTTTAGTCCCGGATACCGTCGCGGTAGTTGATTTACCAGATTACGGTACTATCACGGTTAACCCTAACGGAACTATCACCTATAGCCATGACGGTTCATCTACCAATAGCGATCGCTTTACTTATACGGTAGAGGATGATGATGGCGCTACCTCTAACGAAGCCACCGTTTTCCTGACTATCGAGGAAAATCAGCCACCCATAGCCAATGATGATAACGCTACCGTCCGCACCGGAAACACTGTTACCATTAACGTCCTTAGTAATGATAGCGACCCGGATGGTGTTTTAGTCCCGGATACGGTGACGGTGGTTGATTTACCAGATTACGGTACTATCACCGTTAACCCTAACGGAACTATCACCTATAGCCATGACGGTTCATCTACCGGTACGGATAGCTTTACTTATACGGTAGAGGATGATGATGGCGCTATCTCCAACCTAGCCAATGTTAGCATCACCATTCAAGAACCATCAGCAGACCCAAATCCCACCGTTCTTGATATCTGGTATGGTTCAGAACAGAGTTTTGGTCATATTGGTAAGCCTCTAGTTTGGGTCAATATCCTTGGTTACGCTTTCGACCCAGACGGTATATCTTCTCTAAGCTACTCACTCAATGGAGGACCAGAAATTCCTCTTCGTCTTAATGTTCATGGTCAACCCAGGAATCCTCGTTTATCAAGAAATGGCGACTTTAACGTTGAAATTGCTTACACAGATCTCAACCCCGCATCTGATCAGGATGATATAGTTGTTATTACAGCAGTTGATACACTGGGTCATATTGCTACCGAATCTGTCACTATTAAACATGAATTAGGAAATGCTTGGCCGAAAACTTATTCCATTGACTGGAGTGAAGTTGATCAAATTAACGATGTAGCACAAGTAGTAGATGGTCTGTGGACTTTAACAGATGATGGAGTCCGCACGGCTGAAACAGGTTATGACCGCTTAATTGCTATTGGTGACATTGGATGGGATGACTACGAAGCCACTGTTCCCATTACGATTCATGAAACTAATACTAATGGGATAATCGGTCTGTTAATGCGATGGAAAGGACATCAACCTGATGGTGGGACTCAGCCTTATGTTCAGTGGCGCACCCATGGGGAAATTGGTTTTTATCACATGAGCAGTGGCTTGTCTTTAGAAGGAACAACGTTCTTTAATAGTGGCAGAAATATCACGCTGGAAGCGGGGAATACCTACAATTTCAAGATGCGATCGGAAACTGTGGATGATGGTAGTATTTATAGCTTTAAAGTTTGGGAAGAAAACGAGCCAGAACCCGCCGAATGGGATCGTAAATCCTTTAAATCATCATCAGACATCAGAGCCTTATCTCATGGTTCATTGCTGCTAGTTGCTCACTATTATGATGCCACTTTTGGTGATGTTACAGTTGTTCCCTATGGAGAAGAGCGACCTAACCTTGCACCGATCGCCAATAATGATCACACTAGAGTTAGCCAAGGAAATAGTGTTAATATTAGAGTTCTCAGTAATGATGAAGATATTGACGGTAGCTTGATGCCGAATACTGTAACTATCGTTACTGAACCAAATCACGGCACTGTTAGTATTCAAAATGGGGTAGTTACTTACAATCATAATGGTTCCTATACCAGTGGCGATCGCTTTACTTATACCGTCGAAGATAATCATGGCGCTACCTCCAATGAAGCCACTGTATTTCTGGGTATTTCGGAATTAGATTTAGCCTTCAACTCCGATGATTTTAATAGCAGCACCCTCAAGCCAGAATGGAATTTTATTAAACCCCTAGCCAATTCCTCCTATGCTTTAACTGGAACCGGAACAAGTGATGCTTATTTAGAACTTTCTGTTCCCGCTCAAACTGATCTATGGAATCAAAATCGGACCACGGCGCGACTCATGCAACCCGCCGCCAACGAAGATTTTGAATTAGAAATTAAATTCGCTTCCGACCCCACTGTATCCAAGCAAATGCAAGGAATTTTGGTAGAGCAAGATGAGCGGAACTGGTTAAGGTTTAATGTATCTCAAACCGGGTCAGGTTTATCAGTATTCGCTGCTTCTACGACTAATGGTAGTTCCCGTGTGATGGTTTCTGGTTCCGTGGCTGCTGGACAAGCTCGATATTTGAATGTAAATCGACAAGGAAACTTATGGACTCTCAAATCTTCTGGAGATGGTATCAATTGGAACACAGTTGGCAGTTTTATCCGTGATTTACAAGTCCAAGAAGTGGGGTTGTTTGCGGGTCATGCTGGAAATTCACCAGCAATGTTTACCACCCAGGTCGATTACTTTTTCAATATGGCGGCTCCCATTGTCCCGGAAGATGTCTCCCTAGGAAATCAGCCACCCATAGCCAATGATGATACAGCCAGAGTACAGCCAAGCCAATCTGTTGTCATTGATGTGTTAAGCAATGATAGCGACCCGGATGGTGTTTTAATCCCAGATACCGTCACCGTAGTTAACTCTCCAGACTACGGTACTATCACGGTTAACCCTAACGGAACTATCACCTATAGCCATGACGGTTCATCTACCAGTACGGATAGCTTTACCTATACCGTAGAGGATAATGATGGCGCTATCTCTAACCCAGCCACCGTCTTCCTGGCTATCCAAGAAAATCAACCCCCCACCGCTAACGATGATAACGCTACCGTCCGCACTGGAAACACCGTTACCATTGATGTCCTCAATAACGATAGCGACCCGGATGGTGTTTTAATCCCAGATACCGTCACCGTAGTTGATTTACCAGATTACGGTACTATCACCGTTAACCCTAACGGAACTATCACCTATAGCCATGACGGTTCATCTACCAATAGCGATCGCTTTACTTATACCGTAGAGGATGATGATGGCGCTATCTCCAACTCAGCCACCGTCTTCCTGGCTATCCAAGAAAATCAACCCCCCACCGCTAACGATGATAACGCTACCGTCCGCACTGGAAACACCGTTACCATTGATGTCCTCAATAACGATAGCGACCCGGATGGTGTTTTAATCCCAGATACCGTCACCGTAGTTGATTTACCAGATTACGGTACTATCACCGTTAACCCTAACGGAACTATCACCTATAGCCATGACGGTTCATCTACCAGTACGGATAGCTTTACTTATACCGTAGAGGATAATGATGGCGCTATCTCTAACCCAGCCACCGTCTCCCTGACTATCCAAGAAAATCAACCCCCCACCGCTAACGATGATAACGCTACCGTCCGCACTGGAAACACTGTTACCATTAACGTCCTCAATAACGATAGCGACCCCGATGGTGTTTTAGTCCCAGATACCGTCACCGTAGTTGACTCTCCCAACTACGGTAATATCACCGTTAACCCTAACGGAACCATCACCTATAGCCATGACGGTTCATCTACCAATAGCGATCGCTTTACTTATACCGTAGAGGATAATGATGGCGCTATCTCTAACCCAGCCACCGTCTTCCTGACCGTTTCCGAGTTAGACTTAGCCTTTGAGTCCGACGACTTCAACAGCAATAGCCTAGACCCCCGCTGGAATTTTATCAGTCCCAACAATAACAGTTCCTACCTACTCACCGGAACAGGTACACCAGATGCTTATGTAGAACTATCAGTCCCTGGTGCTACTGATATGTGGAATAGCAACCGTAGCGCCGCCAGACTCATGCAGCCGGCTCAAAATGAAGATTTTGAGTTAGAAATCAAATTTGCCGCCGACCCCGCCTTAGATAAGCAAATACAGGGGATTTTGGTAGAGCAAGATGATAATAACTGGGTCAGGTTTGATGTCTTTAAGACTAATTCAGGTTTAGCCTTATTTGCAGCTTCAACCCGTAACGGTGGTTCCCGGTCAATGATTCGTATGGGGGTAGAACCCGGACAAGCGCGACACCTGAAAGTTAACCGCACTGGGGATGTCTGGACTCTCAACTATTCCCCAGATGGTTCAACTTGGACGACCGCCGGGAGTTTTACCCAAGCCTTACAAGTGCAACAGGTAGGGTTATTTGCGGGAAATGCCGGAAGTTCATCATCTCCTACGTTTACCAGCCAGGTCGATTACTTCTTCAATACGGCCGCTCCTATTATTCCAGAAGATGGTCAGGTTGTGATTCCCGAAGATGAACCGCCTGTTATTCCAGAAGATGAACAACTGGAAAATCAACCCCCCACCGCTAACGATGATAACGCCACCGTCAAAACCGGAAACACCGTTACCATTGATGTCCTCAATAACGATAGCGACCCCGATGGTGTTTTAATCCCAGATACCGTCACCGTAGTTGATTTACCAGATTACGGTAATATCACCGTTAACCCTAACGGAACCATCACCTATAGCCATGACGGTTCATCTACCAATAGCGATCGCTTTACTTATACCGTAGAGGATAATGATGGCGCTATCTCTAACCCAGCCACCGTT
>NZ_JARPLU010000030.1:0-37580 GCF_032349615.1 Limnospira sp. PMC 1279.21
TCCTCCCCGGTCTAAAGACACGGGGCTTCCACGCTCCCAAGAGGTTTACGTGAATCACCCATTAACCTTCCCCAATTGTCGAAAGTTGCGTTAGACTATCGCCAAAGTATAGCAGTCAGATCAGATCTGGCTGTTTTTTGCAGCCTTTACTACCTTTGATGATTGCTTTATTTTCTGCTGTTATCCCCGTTGGGTGCATTGTTCTGATTGGTTTTATTGCCGGGAAAACCCTGATCATAGATCGCCAAACCATCTCCCGTTTGCTGCTGTATGTTCTGTTTCCCATACTGATTATTGACACACTATATAGAACCACTCTGACCCCCCAAAATATGGCGGGAATGGGGATAGGGTTTATTTTGACTTATATATTATTGTGTTTGGTAGCTTGGGCGATCGCACGTTATTTAAACCTGTCTCGGTCAACGGAAAAAAGTTTAATTGCCACCACCTCCCTATCAAATGTTGGCAATATGGGGTTATCTGTCACCCTCTTAGCTTTAGGAGAAGCCGGACTAGAAAGGGCGATTGTTTATTTAATCGCCTGGAATTTAGTGGTTTTAATCACAGCGCCAGCTATCATCAAAGGGGGAGGTTGGCAATCGTCCTTAAAATTTACCCTCAAATTACCGCTATTTTGGTCAATTATCGCGGCTTTGGTACTTTACGCACTTCAGATAAAATTACCTTTTAATATTGATGATGGATTGAATTTGGTGGCGGAATCGGCTATTCCCCTCGGCTTGTTATTGTTGGGCTTAGAAATTGCCGAAAGTCAGTGGAAAATTAGCCTTTATGAAGTGGGAGCCAGTTTTCTCAGATTAATCGGTGGTGCGATTATTGCCTATAGTGTCGGTTCATTATTAAGACTGAGTGATTTAGATTTACAGGTGTTAATTTTACAGAGTGCTATGCCAACAGCTATCACGGCTTTTCTGATGGTTAATGAATTTGGCGGCGACCAAGTACGCACCGCTCGCGTGGTGGTAGTTTCTACTATATTATCATTCCTAACTCTGCCTTTGGTGTTATGGGGAATTAAGGCGATCGCCTAAAATCTGCTCCTCGATTTCATGGCAGAAATTCCCATAATCCCAATGGGTTATTCAGAGCTGAGTCACAGTTGATCTAAAATATAGACTGAAAGCGATCGCTAAAAATTACCATGTGGAATCAAATTTGCGAACACATAACCACTGCTACCTCCCAAACCTTTAAAGCCAACAACCCTACTTCTGTAGGTGGCGGCTGCATTAACCAGGGATATCGCCTTACTCATGGCGATCGCAGCTATTTTGTGAAACTCAATAGCGCCTCTCAAGTTGCCATGTTTGAAGCGGAAGCCTTGGGAGTTAAACAAATGTGGGAAACCCAAACTATTCGCGTCCCTAAACCCATTTGTTGGGGTACTGCTGGCAATTCTGCTTATATCGTCCTAGAATGGTTAGAGCTAGGGGGTCGTAGCAATTCTCAGGCTATGGAGAAAATGGGGCGACAATTGGCGCGACTACACCAGTGGACTCCCCCGCGAGACTATCCCGGATCTCAGCAATTTGGTTGGGATATCAACAACACTATCGGATCAACTCCCCAAATTAATACCTGGACGACTGACTGGGGAGAATTTTGGCGAGATCATCGCATTGGTTATCAACTGAAACTCGCTAGACGGCGGGGAGGATCGTTTGAAAATAGCGATCGCCTACTTGACAAAATACCAGAATTGTTGTCCGGTCATCACCCTAAACCTGCTTTAGTTCATGGGGATTTATGGGGGGGTAATGCCTCTGTTACCAATGATGGAGAACCAGTCATTTTTGACCCGGCTGCCTATTTTGGCGATCGAGAAGTTGATATCGCCATGACCGAAGTATTTGGCGGATTTTCCCCCGCATTTTATCAGGGTTATAATCAAGTTTACCCTTTAGACTCCGGTTATTCTCGCCGCAAAATTCTTTACAATCTCTACCATATTTTGAATCATTTTAACCTATTTGGTGGCGGTTATGGTTCCCAAGCCAATCAGATGATTCAGCAAATTTTACGTTAAAGAATTTAGTCGCTGATCTTGTCAATTTACCCAATGCGCCAAATGCCAGCAGCTATGGCAGCTAATCGCTTTTGCCGAGACTCAATTTTATGTTCATCCCAGGTATCATAATGTTCAGCGATCGCTTTAGTAATTTGAAAATCACTCTCCGCATAAACATCCCGCTTAGTCCCATAATCCTGATTCCCAACTTCACGGTTTTTAGTCGCTTCGAGGGGGGTCATATTACCGAGGCGGTAGATTAAGCGTTCCTGTTTACTTTCCTCGATATAAGCCCAGGCATCCGAGGGATTTTCCGGGAGAATATGCTCTAAATTATAGGTGGAACTCTCAAAATCAAACGCTTTCCCGGAGCGCTGTTTCTCAATTTCAAAGAGAATATAGCGGACAATTTTCTTATGGCGGGTGTCGGTAGTGCGGAGTTCTTTTTCAGTAAAAGCTCCCTTAAACTGATTATCATCTGGATACACAACACCCAGCGCCGCCAAAACTTCCTCAGCAGTCTTATAGTGACCATGGGAAACCTTCACAGCAATCTCATTATACAAACGTTCTTGTTCATAGGTCTGCAAGTTGCAAATAACATTATAGCGAAATGAAATCACAGCGATCGCTTTCAGGATGCGGGTAAAGGCATCTCTATCGTTGTCAAAAAATTGATGATAACAAGCTAAAAGTATTGCCAAAGGCTGACGCACACGAAACATTAACAGTTGCTTTAATGCTTGTTTTTCCTCGGGTTTCCAACTGGCATAATATGGGTCTCCAAGACTCGCATAAACTCCAGCATCATGCTCCAAACTGCGGACTAAGCCAAAGGCATCTTTACGGCTTTTCACCTGTCGTCGAATGGTTTTGAACAGATCATATTTACGGACAAGTCTATGGCGACTATTCCAAAAAATACGCAGAAATTCCGGGAAACTCTCACTACCCAATAAACCAACAATCCTCTCCCATTTATCTTCTAGGCTACGCATTTCTAGCTCATGAGTATCTGCGTTATTAATTAGTGAGAAGACATAGTTTTTGAGTAGATCAGTGGCGGAAAGACGCACCCCTCTGGCGTTGAGAGTTTCAAAAACCTTAAAAGCGTTCAATTCATCTGTAACGGTGATCACAGTAAAAAAGAGTTTGTCTACTAGGGAATCAATAAAAGCCGCAAAATTTTGTCCACTATCAGATTGATTTCCCAGTCGGACTCTGATTTTGTCTTTAAACCAAATAAATGCTTGGCGTAGTTGATGTTCGGAGGCTTTTAGACCTCGTTGGGGGAGGGGTTCTAGGGGAACCAAGTAGGTTTGATAAAAACGATCATTATGGCGATTTAGTCTGAGTTTTGATTGGGGAATGAGGGTGACGGGATCGACATAACCAATGTAGCTATTTTGCAGTTGGTATTGGCGGCGACTGTTGTTGAGTGCATCCAAGTCCGCCTTAACTAAATCTTGTAAATAAGACAAACCAGCCAGGATCATAATACTGATGGTAGTCATTCGTTGTTGACCATCAATAATATCGAAGTGTTTGCTATCAGATGATTGTAGCACGAGGTAGCCCATATAATGAGCGGGTTCGCTATCTTCTTCAAATAAAGCAGTCAGATCTTGCCACAGGTCGTCCCATTCGTCATTTCCCCAGGAATAGTCACGCTGAAAGGGAGGTACATGATAGATTAAGCCATTACCCAGAAGTTGGCGGAAGGTGGTGTTGGTGGTGTGGAAATTTAGGGTTGCCATGATTAATTATCACCTCTGGCTGATGATTAAATTCGGGTCAATTGGCGCAGAATAAATGGGATTAGCTTTTATGGGAAAATCTCTGTTTTAATTCGATCGCACATTCGGCTAGTGCTTCCTGTCCTTGACTGATAAATCCGGCTAAATTAATGAAAGCATGAATGGTTCCTGGATAGCAAGATATTTTCACGGGAACTCCGGCTTTTTGGAGGCGATCGCCATAAGCCTGTCCCTCATCGCGTAGGGGGTCTAATTCCGCCGTGATAATCAAAGCGGGAGGCAAATTTGATAAATCTTCCGCTAACAGGGGGGAAGAATATGGATTATTTTTATCGGCAGGGTTGGTGATATAAAAACTGCACAAATGCTTAATACTATCCGTTCTCAGAAAGTAATTTTCCGCAAATAGGCGGCGAGATTCGCTATCAATTTCTATCTGAGTTATGGGATAAATTAACAATTGATAAACTAGGGGGGCTAGTTTTTGATCTCGCCGTTTTAAGGCTACCACCGCCGCTAAATTTCCCCCCGCACTTTCTCCCCCCACCGCAATGCGATCGCTATCCCAGTTGCAAGTTTTAGCCTGATTAAAAACCCACTCAGTCGCGGTCAAACCATCCTCAATGGCGGCTGGAAATGGATGTTCTGGTGCTAGGCGATAGTCTACTGATATAACCACACATTCTGCGCCATTGGCGAGGCTGCGACAAATACTATCTACCATGTCTAAATTACCGATTACATAACCGCCACCGTGAAAATAAACTAGAACCGGAAAAGGTTGATTTCCCTTGGGGGTGTAAATGCGGATTGGTAATTCTCCAGCGGGACCCGCAATGGTGCGATTTTCGACTTTGGCGATCGCTTCCGGTGGGTGACTGGCTTTAACAAACATCTTATTAAGGTTTCTCAATTCGGCGGGTTCCATGGCACTAATTGGGGGGTGATTAGCTGCCAATACATGATTGAGAAATGATTGGGTTTCGGGATTAACTGAATGGTTCATCTATTTATTAAAAAACATCTTTCCGATATTCAATACATAATTGCTGGGCATCAGGACGGTTTTCGGCGACAAATTTATGGCGATTGATTTCGGTCAAGCCGTAGGTTTTAAATGCCGATAATTCTGCCTCTGACAAAGGCCATGGGGGGCCGTCCGGTGCGGCTTCGGTGTCACGAAATCGGGTAATTAACAATAAAATACCATGGGGGGCTACCAGATTGGCGATCGCCTTAATTGCTTGGGATCTGACTTCCAAAGGCATGGATTGAGTAATCCGAGATTCGAGTACAAAATCGAACTTTTCTAGCCAGTTAGGATCGGGGTCTAATAAATCCGCGACTGTATAATTTACCTGAGAATTAGGAAACCTTTGGCGACACCAAGCGATCGCTGTTGGAGAAATATCAAAAGCCGTCACCTGAAAGCCAAAATCTGCTAAGGCTTCTGCATCATCTCCTAACCCGCAACCTAACACTAAAGCGGTTTGATTATTATCCTCAATTGCCTGATTTTCTAGCCATTTTTCTAGTTGGGGATGAGTCGCTAAGGTAGCCCAAGGAATCAAGGATGGGTCGCCTTGGGATTCAGCATAAAGGGTTTCAAACCATGCGGTAGGATGGGATTGAGAATTTTCGACCATTTCTCGAATTTTTTGTCTGATATCATTAGGAGGAACTAGGGACATGATGTGACCTAAGACTAGAATTTAACATTGATTAGGGGTGGATATTTACCATTATAGCCTATTAGTGTGATTCGGCGGGTATCAGGTTATGATATTTACCTCGATTTCAGGATATTTCTGTGAAGACAATGGTAAAATCCTAGGGTAATGCTATACTATACAGGTATTTTGCGAGTATTTTGCGAGGCTAGTTATGACCATAAAACTTACGGTTTCTTCAATGGTTTGTGATGCTTGTGCTAACAGTGTAACCAAGGCTATTCATAGTGTTGATAGTGATGCTACTGTCAATATTGACTTAAATACAAAGGTGGTGACTGTGGAAGCAACGGCTTCTGAGGCGGCGCTAAAGGCGGCGATCGCTAAAGCTGGTCACACTACAGAATCCTAGGGTTATGGAGGGTTTTGGGAATCCCATAGATGACAGGAAACAAAATGTCCGGGATTAATTTCTCGCAATTGGGGTTCCTCGACCCGACAGCGATCGCCAACTAAATGCGCGGAAGGACAGCGGCTATAAAATCGACATCCACAGGAGGGTAATAAAGGGCTGGGAACATCTCCTTTCAGGATAATTCTTTCCCGTTTGGCTTCGATTTCTGGGTCAGGAATAGGGACAGCAGAAAGTAAGGCTTTAGTATAGGGATGAAGGGGATAATCATAGACAGAATTGCACTCCCCTATTTCGACGATTTTACCTAAATACATGACTGCTACCCGACTGGAAATGTAGCGGACTACACTTAAATCATGGGCGATAAATAGATAGGTTAAATTTAGGCGTTTTTGTAGCGATCGCATTAAATTCACTACCTGTGCTTGAATAGAAACATCCAAAGAGGCGATCGGTTCATCACAGACCAAAAAATCCGGGTCAACCGCTAAAGCCCTAGCTATAGCTATTCGCTGTCTTTGACCACCCGAAAACTCGTGGGGATAACGATTAATAAATTGCCGATTTAGTCCCACTAATTCTAATAACTCTTCCACTCGATGAATCAGGGATTCACCCTTAGCTAATCCATGAATTAATAGGGGTTCCCCAATGATTTTTTTAATGGTCATACGCGGATTTAGGGAGGCGTAGGGGTCTTGGAAAATTATCTGCATTTGGCGGCGCATAACTCGCAACTTTTCGGGTTCTAATTTAGTCAGTTCAATATCATTAAAATAAACCCGGCCACCTGTGGGAGGTTGAAGCTGTAAAATCGCTTTACCTGTGGTGCTTTTCCCGCAGCCAGACTCCCCAACTAAACTAAGAGTTTCACCCCGTTTTATGGCAAATGTTAACCCATCTACTGCCCTAATTATCCCTACCTGTTTCTGTCGAAATATCCCCCCAGTGACCGGAAAGTGTACCTGCAAATTATCAACCCTTAATAGGGTATCGGTTTCTGGGTTACTGGGCTGTGTTTTGGCAACCATCAGGTCTCAAACATTCCAAGAAAATAGATAGATTTTAACTAGCATAAAATCATCCTTTTGTCAAGTCATGGTTTAACCCAACAGGCGACTTGATGATGGGTGGCAACTAATTCTAAAACCGGATCTTCCTGAAAACAACGGTCGATCGCATATTGACATCGAGGCGCAAACGGGCAACCTTGAGGATAGTTAATCAAATCTGGGGGAGTCCCTGGGATAGCCGCGAGAGTCTCTCCCATGTCGCAGTCAGGACGGGGGAGGCTTTTTAACAATCCCATTGTGTAGGGGTGACGAGGATGCTTATAGAGTTGATTAACCGGCGCTTCTTCCACAATTTGACCTGCATACATGACTAAAATGCGATCGGCAAATCTCGCCAAAAGTGCTAAATCATGGGTAATCCAAATTACCGCCATTCCCATTTCATTTTGCAACTGTTGAATCATCTCAATAACTTGGGCTTGGACAGTGACATCTAAAGCCGTTGTCGGTTCATCAGCAATTAATAATTTGGGATGACAGGCTAAAGCGATCGCCATCATAACTCGCTGTCGCATTCCCCCAGATAATTGATGGGGATAGCTACCAAGTCGGCGTTTGGCTGGTGATATACCCACCTTTTCTAAAAGTGCGATCGCCTGTTTTTCTGCCTCTAATTTAGTCGCGCCGCAATGTAATTGTATAGCCTCCGTAATTTGTTTACCAATAGTTAAAACCGGATTTAAGCACGTCATCGGGTCTTGAAAAATCATGGAAATATGGTTACCCCGAATTTTTCTTAATGCCGATTTATTTAATTTAAGTAAATCCTGATTTTCAAACCAAATCTCCCCCCCGGTAATCCCGCCAGAATTGTCAGAAATTAGCCGCAAAATTGATAACATCCCGGCACTTTTCCCCGAACCAGATTCCCCGACAATGCCAAGAGTTTCCCCAGGATTAATATGATAGGAAATGCCATTAACAGCCTTAACTACCCCATCATTAGTAATAAAACGAGTTTCTAAATTGTTAACTTGTAGCAGTGGTGAGGTCATCATCAACAATTGATTTTACATATCTTTTTTTAACCTAGGCTTAGGCTTCTTAGGCTTAGGCTTAGGCTTGGTTTCTGGTTGCGGTTGCGGTTGCGGTTTAGATACGGGTGACAATTCATATTCTTGGATATGTTTACTAATCCTCAAAACCTGTTCATCTGTCAGATATTCGGGAGATTTCCAGATCATGGATATCAAATCTGTCATACTGGTTAAAACTGGCACAGAACAATTTTTAGCCCCCACCCATTTAGCTATAGGAAAAACCACAGGCGCAGTGATACAATCAGTAGGTAAGCCAGGGATTTCTGAAAAAATCCACCGCTGAAACATCTGTTGATGATAGAGACTTTGGGAAGTAGGACTGTTAGATACAGGAACCCACTGGGAACCCTCGCGCCGTTTCCAGTTATCTTGATTTCCCGCCAAGGAACCCTTCCAGGTTTTCACTTCAATTAAAAAAATACCTCGGTTCCCAATCAATAGCAAATCAATTTCTGTTAAACTGCCAGCAGTAGCAGGAATCAGGGCATTTTTAAATAATACCCAATTGTCAGGAAATGTCATCAGCAACAGAGCAATTAAATTTTCCCCTAAACTACCCTTAACTTGATTTCGGATTTGTTTAAATTCAAATACTCCTGCGCCTATCATCCCCAAGAAACCACCACCCCAAGCCTGACTAGCTTCCTCCCGTTGGCTGGATACTTTGCGATTAATATTTTGTTTAAATTTGGCTTTCAGAGATGGGGACTGTTTTAGAACTTTCATATAATGATCACCCTGATTAAACTTGATCAAATAGGGAGCTAAGTTAGCCCCCCAAATGATGCTTAATTAAGCATTCAGCTTAATGACACGACTGTAATCATTTCTGACCCGGTTTTCGTAAGCATTGCGTCTTTCGGCATCTTCATCACCATAGAAGAAAGAAAGCAAGGCAAAACGTCGCCCTGATGTCACATCAGTAGCCTCGTGCATGGTAGAACATGAAAATATGATAGCATCTCCTGTGGCAGGTTTATACAAATGGGGTGCGTGTTCAGGAAATCTTAAACAACCCCCTTCGTATTCTTCAGTATTAAGGTTAATAGTCATCGCAAATCGCCGATGCAATGTTCCCCCAGTGGTGTTGTCTCGATGGGGTCGGAAAAAGCCCCCTGATTCACTATCATAGCAGCCTATTTTGTAGCATTCACGGCGAGTTAGTTGGAATTGAAAGGCTTGCAGAATTTCTGGAAATACCCGCCGCTGCATAATAGAATCGATGTAATTTTTAACAGGTCCGTCCTGTATAAAGTGATCGCGCCGTCGCTTGAAACTGGGGTCAACGTAGCCGACGGTTTTTTCTCCCTCTCTTTTCATGAACCCGGATTCATCATTACCTTGAGTTTCCCAAATCTTGATCAGTTCCCGACATAAACGTAAATCCAAAACTTTAGGAATTAGCAAGACAGGAGCCTGCATTTCAATGAGTCGAGGAGGTTCTTGGGCGACTAAATCTTGAATTTCTCCTAGGAATTTTTGGGTAAATTCTTCGAGGGGATGTAATGGGTAAATTTTGAGAATGCGAAGACCGGGATCGAGCAGGAAAGCGACACGGTTATAAACGATGGTGTTGCTATTTTTTCCGTCGCAAATATAGGCTCCGTATCTGGTGCTAACTTCTCCTTTTAAATCGGAGAGTAAGGAATAGGTAAGGTGATGATTTTCGGCGAAGGTTTTGCGAGTTGAGGGGTGGTTGAGACTGATGCTAAAAATCTGAAGATCAAAGCGATCGCACATTGACATAATATCCTGCAATCGACAAGCGATTTTTTCGCATTCTGAGATTTGATCCCCTGCATAAAATACTAACAGAATTGGTTTCCCGGCATGGGAACGGAGAACAATATTTTTGCCGTTGGAGTCGGGCAAACTGAACCAGGGGGCAGGATCGCCTACGGTGAGAATAGAAGCAGAATGAACCATGACATCAAAATACTAAACTCCTAGATATTTGTGACCTAAATCAAATAGGTAGTCAAAAAATCAACCTATTCACTGACGTAAAGATTAAGGGATTGGTTCCCGAAAAGGTATTTACCAATGGGGATGAGATGTAAAGAATTGTGTAGCATGGTCAGCAGATATAGGTCTTTGGAAATAGTAACCTTGAGCATATTCACAACCGAGCGATCGCAATTGTTCCAATTGTTCAAAGGTTTCTACTCCTTCGGCGATCGCATCTAAATTTAAGGCTTGTGCCAACATCAAAATAGTTCTGACAATTGCCAAATTTTCCACCTCGGTGGCTTCCCCAATATGAGCAATAAATGAGCGGTCAATTTTCAGGACATCCACGGGAAAACGAGGTAAATAACCTAGGGAGGAAAACCCGGTGCCAAAATCATCAATACTTAACTTGATTTGCAAATTCTTCAACTGATGAAGTAGGCGAATAGTAGCTTCGACATCATCCATAATCACGCTTTCTGTAATCTCCAATCGTAAGCCACTGGGGTCAATACCTGAATCTTGAATAATTCCCTTAATTTCGTCAACTAAATCAGGGTGAATAAACTGTCTGCCTGATAAATTCACCCCCACAATAATCTGACAATTTGATTTTAAGGACTGCTGCCAAATTGCCAATTGATGACAAGCCTCTTGCATAGCCCAGCGACCAATAGGAATAATTAATCCGGTTTCTTTAGCGACTTTTAAAAACCGTTCTGGTGTCACCAAACCTTGACGAGGATGCTGCCAACGCACTAAGGCTTCAAAGCCGACAATTTCCCCAGTTTTTAAGGAAATTACAGGTTGATAATACATGACAAATTCCCCACGGCTTACGGCTAAACGCAGATCAGTTTCTAATTGCAGGCGATCCAAACCACCGACCTGCATAGTGCGTTCAAATACTTGATATCGAATATTTTTGAGAGACTTCGCCCGCAGCATGGCGGTATTACCATTACGGAGTAAATCTTCGGCGCGAGTTTCGGCTGTATCGGCTAAAGCAATGCCAATACTCACGGTTTTAAATACCTCATGACCATTGAGAATAAAGGGAGAAAGTAAGGCTGTTTGGATACGTTCAGCCACGATTGTGGCATTATTTACTGATTTTATATTCCGCAGCAAAATGGCAAATTCATCAGCGCCTAAACGTGCTATAGTATCCCCTAATAGAACGGAGTTTTTGAGTCTTTCTACCAATTGGATGAGCAGTTGATCTCCGGCTAAATCTCCTAAGCTGTCATTAATTAGGCGGAAATTATCGACATTAATAAATAATACGCCACAGATAGATTTATTCCGTTGAGACTTGGCGATCGCTTGTTGAGTGCGATCGAGAAATAGGGAACGATTAGGCAATCCGGTTAAGGAATCATGCAGGAAGTTATGAATTTGTTTATAAGCAATCACCCCAGTAGCGGCTAAAGTCAGGGCTAAAACCGGAGAGGCTAGGGGAATCCAAGCATTGAATAAAAACAGGACGTAGGTAGCGCCAAAAATCGTGAATATCCCCAGGAAAAAGTACAATCCTTGCATTCCTGGATGGTGGATTCGCCAAGCCAGAAAACCGCCGCCAATTCCCCAAAGAGTCAACCAGATAAGTTCTACCCACTGAGGCAAAAACCAGAATAAATTATTAGCCGGAGAATTGCCAGAATCTGCCCCCAAAATCTGACTAACTATATTGGCATGAATAAAAACCCCTGGCATTTTGGGTGCGGTTGATTCTCTGACACTATAGGGGGTAAAAAATTCGTCTTTAATACTGGGGGCGGTGGCTCCGATTAAGACAATTTTATCAGTGATTAAATCTGGGTAAACTGTAGCGGCCAAAACTTCGCTCAAGGTGACGACGGGTGCGGGTTGAACTCCCCGATAGTTGAGCAGGATTTGATAACCGCGATCGTCAATATTGGAGTAGCCCCCATGATGATACCTTAACGGCACAAATACCCGATTATTTAACTCCATATATTCGGGGTTTTGCTGATAATTTTGGGGTTCGATACCCTCAAATTTTAGGTAATGTAGTGCTAATCGTAAACCCAGGGAAAAAAAAGTGTTTCCCTCAGATTCAGCAAATAAGAGTTGGCGGCGCACTACTCCGTCTGGGTCGAGAATTAGGTCATTAAAGCCAATTTGCTTGGGTGGTAGTTGAGGAGGGGGGGGAATAGTGGGATTGTCGGGGTTGCCAATTTTGGTAATCCCAAATATATTAGGAGCCTGGAACTGTTGACTTAGTTCGGCGCTACCGGGTGGGTGAGGTAGATCCCGATATATATCTAAACCGATCGCTCTGGGTTGATGCTGTTGTAGGTTAGCTAAAACTTGGGCTAATACGGCATCGGACATGGGCCATTGTTCTTGGGCGGCAATATCTGATTCAGTAATAGCGACAATCAAAATCCGGTCATCAGGTTCGGATTCGGGTCGGAGGCGAACTAACCCGTCAAACAACCTCAATTCTACGGGTTGCAAATCTCCCCTGAGTTTAATACCAGTTAATAATAAGGTGCTGGTGAGGCTGATAATCAACCACAATGGCGGAGTCATCCGTAAGACTAGCAATCGCCATTTAGATAGCGGTGACCATTGGGAACCAGAGTTGTGACGCAGCATTAATCAGCAGAAATGGACTACCTGATTCTATCATACCAATTTCGATGGGGCAGTTCTCTAGCCTGGATAGACACAAAATGGTTTGATAGTCTAATAAAGGATATTTCTGGTTTAAAGTCATGGTAGGTCAATTTCCAATTCCAGTGGTGGTCAATGGTGCTGGCGGTAAAATGGGTCGAGAAGTGGTCAAAGCGGTGGCTGCTGCACAGGATATGACGCTGTTGGGGGCCATTGATAAAAATCCGGCTTATCTGAATGAAGATGCTGGAAGTCTCGCGGGGATTGAACCTTTAGAGATCCCGATTACAAACGATCGCGAAGGAATGCTGGTTATGGCGGCTCAGGAAAAGCAGCCAGCCGTGATGGTGGACTTTACCCACCCAGACTCAGTATATGACAATATTCGGGCGGCGATCGCCTATGGTGTCCGTCCAGTGGTGGGGACTACTGGGTTAAGTGAAGCCAAAATTCAGGATTTGGCCGAATTTGCTGATAAAGCCAGCATGGGATGTTTATTGGTCCCTAATTTTTGCATCGGCATTGTACTTTTACAACAGGCGGCGATCGCTGCTTCTCAATATTTTGACCATGTAGAGATTATTGAGTTACACCATAATCAAAAGGCTGATGCACCTAGCGGCACGGCGGTTAAAACCGCGCAAATGCTGGCAGAGTTCGGGAAAACCTATAACCAAAGCCAAGTTAAAGAAACGGAACAATTACCCGGTGCTAGAGGTGCGATCGCTGATGAACAAATCCGCATTCATAGTGTCCGTTTACCCGGTTTGATTGCTCACCAAGAGGTAATTTTTGGGGCGGCTGGTCAAATTTATACCCTCCGCCATGATACCACCGATCGCGGTTGCTATATGCCCGGTGTCTTGCTGGCAATTCGTCAAGTCTTATCACTGAAAAGTCTGGTTTATGGATTAGAGAAAATTCTCTGATCATGGATAATCGATAATTAATCATGGATAATGGATAATGGATGATTAATTACTACCCGCCCTGGCTTCGATTAGGCTATGCTCATTTATGGTGCTAATTATATGCTAATTCCACTCACCCGTCAAACTTTCCATGAACTGGTTCCGGCTGTGGCTACTAGCGAACAGTATCAACACTGTTGGGGGAAGCCATCACAATTCATCAGAAGATTGTTAGTCTCCGCTGTGGGAACGTTGATTCTCGCCTTAGTGGAATTATCAGTACAATTTGAAGGCAGGCAAATTTTGTTAATTCCTTTGGTGATGTTTGCTTTGTACTGGCTGTGGGGTCCCATTTGGGATGCTAGTATACGAAATCGCCAGTTTCGCAAATATCCCTATTGTGGATTTTGGCAGGGCAAAGTTTTGGATTATTATATTTCGGAAGCGGTGACTAATGAGCAAGAATCGGTTAACTCTAAAGGTGATTTAATTATCATTGAAAACTTAGAGCGGCGGATTAATGTAGAAGTGGGGGATAAAACCGGGTTTGTGGTGAAAATTGAAGCCCCCCTTAACCGCAACCATAAACGACTGAGTCGGGGTCAGGTGGCGGTGATGTTGGTAACTTCCTACCTGGATGACCTCAGCAGCATTAATGAGGTGTCTGATGTGTATATTCCTAGCCAAAATATTTGGGTGGGGTCATATCCCTATTTGCGGCGGGATATGTTTATGGAAATTACCCGGGAGATGCGATCGCGTTATGGTCGTCCCAAATCGCGATCGCCTCGTCGGAGTCCTTCTCCCCGTCAGCAGGCTTATGATTAATTCCCCCCTGACTCATTTCTCCCGTAGGCTTGCCAAGCTAGGTCTACCAAGCCATTAACTATGGCTACAGCGACCACTGAACTACCCTTGCGGCCGTCTATACGGATATGAGATACCATAGAATCATTTAAGCGCGATTTGGCTACATCCGCCCCCACAAACCCCGATGGCGTAGCAATCACTAAGGCGGGTTTAATTTCCTCAGCCTCAATTAAATCTACTAAGGCTGATAGGGCCGTTTGTTCCTGACCAATCACAAAAATTCCCTCTGGATAACGTTTCGCTAGGGTTTGAATACCCCAAGCCGTGCGACTTTTTTCCCGTTGGGGTCGGGTCACTGTGTCCAGGGAACAGTACACTGGATTAGCAAAGGTTGACAAAATTTGGGGAGTGATACCCACCTGCACCATGGGTACATCTACTATAATTGTAGTACGGGCAGCTAGGGCCGCTGCTCCGGCTTGCAGGGCTTGGTCTGAAAAGCGCACAAGGCTTTTATATTCAAAATCGGCTGTGGTGTAAATCACCCGCCGGACAATTTCGTACTCTGCGGGTGAAAACACATGAGTACCGATTTCGCGATCGATGATACCCAAACTTTGGGCATCGGTGATATGCCATTCCATCCTGACTCGCCGCTGTTGGGTGTCCTATAATTGGTTCCGGTGTTAGCCAGAACCACAGTTGCGCTGGTTGCGCCTGTTTATTATCGGTTATGGGGGTATCTTATCAAAGATTTGGGATTTAGGGCAGTTCCAGGCTAACTTGACTCAGGAAATAGCTGGCCATGGTCAAGTATGGCAGAAATTAGGTTTCTCAGGGTAAAATGGGATTGGTGGCAGGGTGGGGTACTTCACAAATGGCGATCGCGCTTTCTCTTGATCGGTTCTTGATTGGCTGATAATTACCCCGATTATTTGCCTCCCAAATACTCGGATTTTAAAACTTGATGCCTACCTGACGGGCTGCTACAATATATCTGAAAATATATTCGGCTAATTCTACATGATTTTCGGCTTCGGCGGCGGAATTAGCCCAGACAGTCACGCCATGATTACGAATTAACAAAGCCGGGACTTGGGGGGTCTCTCGGTGAAAGCGATCGCTTATTTCCTGAGCGATTTTGGGAACCTGTAAATGGTTGTGAAAAACTGGCATAAACACCTGGGGATTTTCCTCCCACACCCCCAAACCTTTTAACATCTCAATCGGAGGTAAAGGCAATTTTTCCCCTTCCACAAAATTAGTCACTAATTTCGCTTCCACGGAATGGACATGATAGCAGGCTCTAGCATCAGCAAAACAGGAATAAATCGCCTGATGGATACTGGTTTCGGCTGAGGGTTTATTCTCAGGATTGGGCGTTTCCAACAATTCCCCCGTGAGACTCACTCGCACAAAATCATCAGCTACCAATTTCCCCTTTTGTTTACCACTAGCAGTAATCCAAAAACTGCCATCTTCAACCCTAGCGGACAAATTGCCAGCCGTCCCAGCCATCCATCCTAGCTGATAAAATTGGCGAGATGCTTCCATTAAAGATTCACGGGGGTCTGTATTCATTGTCAATTATTAATTATCAATTATTAACTATTAATTCTGTAAAGGTTTTCACACCAGCGGCGGGACCGTCTGGATGATCCATGATACCAGTTCCGGCATTGAGAATAACATCATTGCCATAGTCAGCTAATACCTGGGGAATAATCCCCGCATGGATACCAGCAGAAGGGACTGGGAAAACATTACGCGATCGCAAAGTATCCCGAATTTTGGCTTCTTCGGTGGGGTCAAAAGGTAAACTACCATAATGGGCGGGATATAAAACCGCATCCGCCCCCGCATGGGCCATGAGAGTCCCCAAAACCACAGAATAAGCCAAACCGTGATCCGGTGATGCACAGAGGCTACCAGCAAAGGCAGGATGCACAAAAATCGGAACATTGATTTCCGGGTCAGTGGCGATCGCCTCCAATACCGAAAATCCGTAGGTTAAAACATTTAATAATAGGGCATTTGCGCCGGCCTTAACTAGGGTCCTGGCTTTTTCGATCAGGGCGATCGCAGAACCCGTGATATTTACCGCATAGAGGACGTTGCGACCCGTTTCGCTTCTCACCCTATCTAACACGGTCCGACAGGCCTTTAAGCGTTCGAGAGTGGGCGCTGTGGGCAAGTCTGGGAGGATTTCATCATCTTTAATTAGGTCTAATCCGGCAAAGGCCACCTGTTCCAAAATATCCGCGTGGTCGGCGGCGGACAACCCCAAGGCGGGTTTGAAAATCGCCATAATTAGGGGTCGGTTGGGGACTGCTAGGCGATCGCGAATTCCTGTAATTCCTAGTTTGGGGCGTTTCCCGTAATTTTCCCCCAGCCGGACAGCAATTACCTTTCCACTACCCGCCATGGAATATTTGCCAAAAATCATGGTTAGTAGGCTGGGGATATCGTTTTCTACGTTAGCCTCTGGAAAAGCAACGGTAACAATGCTATATTTTTGAGCATCGGTTTGGATATTGATCACCTCTCCTAAATGCGATCGCATCACCTCTTCCCGGTGCTGAAAACGTGCATCCCAAGTTCCCGCTGTTTGTCCAATGGCGATTACTTTCCCTTGACGTTCTGGATCTATTCCCGGGGGAAATCGATAGTCTACCTCAATACTTCTAACCATAGATAAGTTCCTAGCCCTCAAATTATCACTTCTCTGATTATTGATTATCCTACCTTAACCTAATGGCTAAACCTGCGAAATTTTCCGATCTCCAATCTACCATATCCCCGGCTAGTCTGAACACTATTAGAATTATCGGGGCGAGACAGCATAACCTGAAAAATCTCAATCTGGAACTTCCCCGCGATCGCCTGATTGTATTTACTGGCGTTTCAGGTTCTGGGAAATCTAGCCTAGCTTTTGATACCATTTTTGCTGAAGGACAACGGCGTTATGTCGAGTCCCTTAGTGCCTATGCGAGACAATTTTTAGGACAATTAGATAAGCCCGATGTTGATGCGATCGAGGGGTTGAGTCCCGCTATTTCTATTGACCAAAAATCCACCTCCCATAACCCTCGGTCTACCGTGGGAACAGTTACCGAAATTTATGATTATTTACGTTTATTATTTGGTCGGGCGGGTTCCCCTCATTGTCCTATATGCGATCGCCATATTGCCCCCCAAACTATTGACCAAATGTGCGATCAAGTTATGGCACTTCCTGAAGGCACTAAATTCCTTATTCTTGCGCCTGTTGTCCGAGGGAAAAAAGGCACTCATCGCAAACTCTTATCTAGTTTAGCATCTTCAGGTTTTGTCCGGGTCAAAATTGATGGGGAAATTCTCGAATTGTCTGACCATATAGACTTAGACAAAAATCATGTCCATGATATTGAAATTGTCATTGATAGACTTATTGTGAAACCGGGGTTACAGGAACGTTTAGTTGATTCCCTAACTACCTGTTTACGCCATGGGGAAGGTGTTGCTATTATTCAGATTTTGGATAACCTCAGTATATCACCAGAAGAACAATTCCCCAAACCGCAACAATTGGTATTTTCCGAAAACTTTGCTTGTCCTGAACATGGGGCGGTTATGGAAGAACTTTCACCCCGCCTATTTTCTTTTAATTCTCCCTATGGCGCTTGTCCCGCTTGTCATGGTTTGGGACACTGGCGGACTTTTTCCCCAGAATTGATTATTCCTGACCCTTCACAACCTGTTTATAATGCGATCGCCCCTTGGTCAGACAAGGACAATTCCTTTTATTTATCCCTACTTCATAGTGTCGCCCAAGCCTTCGATTTTGAGATTTCTACCCCCTGGAAAAAACTGACACCCGAACAACAGCATATTATTCTTTATGGGAGTGATGAACCCATTTTAATAGAAACTGATTCCCGCTACCGAGAAAATCGCAGTTATTACCGCCCCTATCTCGGTGCAATTCCCATGTTACTCCGACAATATGAGGAGACAGGTTCCGAAGCACAAAAGCAGAAATTAGCCCCTTATTTGGTTGACCAACCCTGCGAAGTCTGTCACGGTAAACGATTGAAGCCAGAGGCGCTATCTGTCTATTTGGGACAGTATAATATAGCAGATTTAACCGAGGTTTCCATTCGGGATTGTTTGGATAAAATTAATCAGCTACAATTGAGCGATCGCCAAGCCCAAATCGGGGATTTAGTCTTACGCGAAATTAAGGCAAGATTACAGTTTTTGATAGATGTCGGTTTGGATTATTTAACCCTCGCTAGATCCGCTTCTACCTTGTCCGGCGGAGAAGCCCAAAGGATTCGATTGGCTACTCAAATTGGCGCGGGTTTAACCGGTGTTTTATATGTCTTAGATGAACCTAGTATTGGCTTACATCAACGGGATAATGGCAGACTATTAAATACCTTAATCAAGTTGCGAGATTTAGGCAATACCTTAATTGTAGTTGAACATGACGAGGAAACTATCCGCGCCGCTGATTGGTTGGTTGATATCGGTCCTGGGGCGGGAGTTAATGGCGGAGAAATTGTCGCCCAAGGGGATTTAAAAACTTTATTAACTACTCAAAAATCCCTCACGGGTGCTTATCTTTCTGGACGCAAAAAAATTGAAACTCCCCCCAGCCGCCGTCCCGGAAATGGGCGATCGCTATTTCTCAAAAACGCCCATTGTAATAATCTGCAAAATATCGATGTCGAATTACCCCTCGGTAAATTAGTCTGTATTACTGGGGTATCAGGTTCCGGTAAATCTACCTTAATTAATGAGTTATTATATCCCGCCCTCCAACATCATTTTTACGGGAAAATTGCCTTTCCTAAAAAATTAGATAAAATTCAGGGATTAGATGCTTTGGATAAGGTCATTGTCATTGATCAATCTCCCATAGGACGCACTCCGCGATCTAACCCCGCTACCTATACGGGAGTATTTGATATTATCCGAGGACTGTTTGCAGAAACCATTGAGGCGAAAGCTAGGGGATATAAGCCAGGACAGTTTTCTTTTAATGTTAAAGGCGGACGCTGTGAAGCCTGCGGCGGACAGGGGGTAAATGTGATTGAAATGAATTTTCTTCCTGATGTTTATGTGCAATGTGAGGTATGTAAAGGCGCACGATATAACCGGGAAACTCTCCAGGTTAAATATAAGGGCTATTCTATCGCTGATGTCTTGAATATGACCGCTGACGAGGCTTTAAAGGTTTTTGAAAATATCCCCCGCGCTACCACTCGGCTGCAAACTTTGGTTGATGTCGGTTTGGGTTATATTCAGTTAGGACAACCTGCGCCTACCCTTTCTGGGGGAGAAGCACAACGGGTTAAATTGGCTTCCGAATTGTCAAAACGCGCTACTGGTAAAACTCTGTATTTAATTGATGAACCAACTACGGGATTATCTTTTTATGATGTTCATCAGTTATTGAATGTTTTACAAAGGTTGGTTGATAAGGGTAATTCTATTATGGTCATTGAACATAATTTAGATGTGATTCGTTGTGCTGATTGGGTGGTGGACTTGGGACCAGAAGGAGGCGATCGCGGTGGTCAAATTGTCGCCACCGGAACACCCGAAGATATTGCTAATAACCCCCATTCCTACACCGGATTTTATTTAAAACAACTGTTAACAACTTCCTAAAAAAAACCGAGTTACAGAAACCCGGTTTCTTTCCTATACACAGAGAAACCCGGTTTCTTCAGAGAAACCGGGTTTCTTTGATTCTGGGGTTTCTTTCCTATATACATAGAGACCCGGTTTCTTTCCTATACACATAGAAACCCGGTTTCTTCAGAGAAACCGGGTTTCTTTGATTTTAGGGTTGATTTCCTATATACAGAGAAACCGGGTTTCTTTGATTCTGGGGTTTCTTTTATGATAATTTTTGTTGTATTAACTGCCAATGTTGTAAGGCGTTTTGATGAATATCTAGCCAGGGGATTTGATGCTGTTGGGCGAGGGTAGCGCAGTCCTCATATTCAGGATGCACATTAATAACGCGATCGCCTGAAAAAGCCACCTTAATTCTGACTAAACCATATTCAGTGTCAACCGTCTGTAATTCGCGGTCAAGAATAGTGCGACATTGCCAACTTTGACGAATCCCTAAAGTAGTAGTTTCGGCAAAGAGAATATTCCGGCAAGTATCCACAGCTTCCGGGTGACAAATCACAGTTAATAATATTCCGAGGCGAGACTTTTTCATGGTCACAGGTTGCACAAAAACATCCACCGCCCCCGCCGATAATAAAGCCTGAGAAGCATAGGCGATCGCTTGGGGGCTAAGGTCATCAATTTGAGTTTCTAATACTGCCACCATTTCCTCATCATGATCATGGAAAGTCCCCGCCAAACCATGACTTTCCGCCTTGGGTTTATCTGTATCCTCAGTTTCCCCTAACCAGAGGCGGAGAATATTAGGGATGGGAAAATTTGACGAACCCGCCCCCAGTCCCACCCGTTTCAGAATCATCGGCGGTGGCGGTCCGAATTCTGTAGCCAAAGTTACAGCGATCGCCGCCCCCGTTGGGGTAACTAATTCTCGTTCAATGCCATTGCTATAAACTGGAACACTACGCATTTCCCAGAGTTTCAGAACAGCAGGGGCAGGTACTGGTAAAATTCCATGGGCTGCCCGGAATGTGCCACCACCTACCGGAAAAGCAGAACAATAGAGGCGATCGATTTTTAGCCAGTCCAACCCCAAACAGGTTCCGACAATATCCACGATCGCATCTGTCGCCCCCACTTCGTGAAAATGTACTTTTTCCGGGTCAATACCATGAACCGCCCCTTCCGCCTCCGCCAGCTTGCGGAATACCGCTAAACTCATGTTTGCTGCCCTTGGGGGAAGTTTTGCCGCCTTGATAATGGCTTCAATGTCTGGTAGGTGGCGAGTGTGATGATCGTGGCTGGTCAGGTCTACATGAACCTTCGTGGCTTGTTGACCCTGGCGAGTTACCTTTTCAGCCCATAGCCGATATTCTTCAGCCATTCCCAGCCTTTCTAGCTGTGTCGTGAGATACTCCAGGGGAACCCCGGCATGAACTAACGCTGCGAGGCACATATCCCCAGCTATTCCAGTGGGACATTGAAGGTAGGCTATATTGATCATTTTCCGCCGTCTGGTTTGAGTGATATCGATTTGAGTTTAAAGTTATTTTACTCAAAAATTGGGCATGATCGGATCGTCATTCTGACTTTAAACTTTTAATGGTTCGATCATTATTCTAGTTCATGGACTTTATTATATGGCTACTCTGTACGAAATTCATCCCCACAATCCCCAAAAACGCACCATTGAACAAATTAAGGATGCCCTCAAGCGTGGGGCAGTCATGCTTTACCCTACCGATACCGTTTATGCGATCGGTTGCGACCTCACCGTTAAATCTGCCGTGCAAAAGGTGCGACAAATTAAGCAGATTTCCAATGATAAACCTCTCACCTTTCTCTGTTCATCCTTATCTAATATTGCCGATTATGCCATAGTTACTGATGCCGCCTATCGCACCATCAAAAGATTGATTCCGGGGAGTTATACTTTTGTACTTCCCGCCACTAAACTGGTGCCGAAATTGGTGATGTCACCTAAGCGCAAAACTACCGGAATTAGGGTTCCTGATCATCCCGTGTGTTTAGCTATTTTGGAATCTCTGGGAAACCCAGTAATTTCCACTTCTGCACATATTAAAGAAGAAGATGAACCCTCCGCCTTAATTAAAAAAATTCCCCAAGAGTATGATAAGGTTCAGCTTTTTGATGCTTTGGAGAATTTGGTTGATATTATTGTTGATGATGGCGCTGATTTGGATTATCAAGTTTCCACAATTATTGATTTAAGTGCTGATGATCCTGTGTTGGTGCGGCGCGGAAAAGGATGGGAGGCGATCGCTGATTGGGATCTGCCAGAAGAATAGCTAAATAGCCCCAATTTTAGGGGCTAGGTTAAACTTTCATCAAACTTTAATTAATAAACTTTAATTAATGCGATCGCACAAATTTCTTTCCTCATCCTTTAATTCCGGGTAATAATCCAGGTAATCTTGGATGACATAACAAGCATAACTCAACTCATCTAAATTCATAATCTCAGCCAAATTCCAGATAATGACTTGATTATCATCTCCCCCAGAAATCATCCATTTTCCATCATTACTAAAAGCCACAGTCCGCACCGACCCTTGATGTCGGATCAAAGTTCTTATTTTCACCCCTTCATTAGTCCAAAGTTGAATAGTGCCATCCCAACTAGCCGAAGCAATCATCTGACCATCTGGTGAAAAAGCCACCTTATCAACAGTCCCCTGATGATGCAAAACTATCGGTTCTCTACCATCTAAAAACCATAATCTGAGCGTGTTATCTGTACTAGCAGAAGCAATCATATCACCCTGGGGACTAAAAGCCACCCCCCAAACACTACCCTGATGATTACCAATTAACCGCGTCCCAGACCCGTCTATATATACAACTCTGACTTCCGTATCCTCGCTACCTGTAACCACCATTTTACCATCAGGACTAAAGGCAATTCCCGTAATGGATTCCGAATATTCCCACTCCCGTAGAAACTCCCCCACTCGACTCCACAACTTCACCTTATTATCATTTCCCACCGAGGCTATAACCTCACCATTTGGCGAAAAAGCTAGTTGATTTCCCCCCATAGAATGAGCATTATTAATAACCTTTAATAACTCTCCCTCCATATTCCAGAGGCGAATACTTTCATCCCAGCTACTCGTCGCCAAAATTTCACCATCAGGAGAAACCGCCAGACCAATTACACCCTGATCATGACCTTCTAGGCTTCCCAGTAAATTACCCTGCATATCCCACCGATAAACCTCTCCACCCCAACTACTAGAGAAAACTTGCTGATGGTCTGGAGTGAAAACTGTCGCCCGCACATTGTCTTGATGTCCTGATAGCACAGTAAAAAACCGATTCTTAACTTTCCAGAGTTTAACCTCCCCATGGAAGTCAGCAGAAGCCAGAGTTTCACCATCAGGACTAAAGGAAAGTTGGGTCATAGGCGCAGTATGGGAAGCGAAAGTTTGCAGGTGTCTACCGTCAGGACTCCATAAACGAATACTTCTATCCCAACTCCCAGAGGCAATTATATTACCATCAGGAGAAAAAGCCACAGTTCTAATACTATTCTGATGTTCTCCGAGTACAATGGCAGACCTTTCATTAATAGACCATAATTTCAGTTGTCTATCCTGACCTCCCGCCGCTATATACTGACCATCAGGAGAAAAAGCTAAAGCCTCCACAGCTTGTTGAGAATGTTCAAAACTAGCTACTAACTCCCCTCCTATTTCCCACAGTTTTACTCTGCCATCATTACTCGCAGAAGCTAGGCGGTTACCGTCTGGAGAAAAGGCTATCTTTGTCAGCGATTTAGTATGACCCACAAATTCATTGAGTAAAGTCCCATCCCTGCGCCAAAGTTTTATAGAACCCTTAGTGCTGGTAGTGGCTATGGTGTCTTGACCCCAAATTATCAGATCCAATATTTCTTCCTCATGGGCGGAAAACGTGAACACCAACTTACCTTGATTTGACCAAATTCTGACTTCCCCATTGCTGTCTCCTGTGGCTATATAGCCGTCTGGGAAAAAAGAAAGGGTTCGTAATTCATAGGTAAAGTTATCGATAATATTAAGTAGTTTACCCCGTCGATTAAAAATTAAAACTTGATTATTTTTGTCGATGTCCTCCCTTCCGTCAGTATGGGGATAATTGGCGCGGGAAATAATTCCTATCTGTTCCCCATCTTCCGTCCAATTTAAAGCCCAAACTCGGTCTTGGTGACGACCAAAACTATTATATTCATTCATCCCATAAACAGATTGACTCAGAACGGCATTGACTTTTTTTAGGAGATGATCTTCTACGTTTTGGACATCCTTTAGCCTGATTTTTGCCCGCACAGCATTAACTAAAGCATTCAGGTTATTGTTTGATAAAAACTGACCCTCTGTGGCGGAAATTAGGGCTTCAATTTCTCGGACTTTGGTGATTTCGTAGCTGGCGATCGCTCGACGATATTGGGAGTAAGCTAAACCAGCTAATCCTAGGGAGAAGAATAACGATAAAACCACCGTCGTTAACAGTCGTCGCTGTAGTCTTGAGTTTTTATATTCTTCTAAAAGTCTCGCTTCTACCGCGATTAATTTTTCCGCTTCTAAAGCCTGTTGCATAGCGGCGCGATCGCATTTTTCCGAGGCTGCTAAAAATTTATAATCACCATCACTTAAACTTTTACCTAACGCCCAAGTCCGCGCTTCTAATAACGCTTGACCTCGTAAAAGCCGAGAGTCATCAGTTTGATGAGAAGCTATCCAAGCCTCAAAGTTTTGGGAATAGGGACGTAGTAAATTTAGCTGTAATTGAGTCCATTCTAAATTAAAAATATGCTCATAAATCGGATTTTTTACTTTTAACATATTCCCGGATTTTTCAATTAATCCAGATAGCAAAACCTCCGTTTCTTCCCGACTACCATCAAAGGGTATTTCTGTCTCTAGGAGTATTTTCTGATAAATCCCTAATAATCTTGACGAGATTTGAGAATTGCTAATTATTCTATTTCTAATGGTTCGTAAATGTTCCGGTTCATCCTGTTTCTCCCAATTGGTGATTATCTGGTCAATTACCAAGTCTTTGATCAACTGTTTTTCCGATAATATATCAGCAAGATTTGGGGAAGTTACACCGTAATAATGTTGGGAATAAATCAGATAACATAACTTCTGAGTTAAAAATGGCTGTCCTCCCGTCCAGTTTAAAATTTCTTCCAGCAAAATTTGGTCATTAAAACCGGGAACATTTAATCCCTGTTGTAGGGGTTTCGCTTCCTCTAGGGTAAACCCCGAAAGTGCGATCGCTGTGCCAATATTAAAAGGTGTTCGGGTGCGATCTCTAATTAAGTCGGAGGGATTAGCTACCCCAAAAATCGCAAAATTTAGCCGCTGATATGCTGGTTCAGTTGCCCGTTGATTATAACAAAATCGAATAAAGGCAAACCAATCATCTACCGGAAATGGCAAACTTAAAATAGTGTCTATTTCATCAACAAAAATGCAAAATTTATCCTGGTTAAATGTAGGCAGTAAAACTTCCACTATAAACTGATTTAATTTTTGTACCAATGAAAGTTCGCCTTGTTCTTGCCACCAGATTTTAAATGGCATAGATTTTAATAACCCAAACCCGCGCCAAAGTTCTACAAAAATTCCCTTATACCACTGCATTGGGGTGACATCTTCACTACCAATAACCGTCATGTCTAACGTCGCACAACGTATTCCTTCTGCTTGTAAACGGTGGCGGGTTTGCACTAACAGAGACGATTTTCCCATCTGACGTGAGTTGAGAACATAAGCAAACTCTCCCCGTTTTAAGGCTTCATATAAGTCTGTGTCTGCCTGTCGCTTAACATAGCTAGGACAGTCTGTATGCAGACTACCCCCGACTTGATAAATTGACCGATATTCAGTTATCATAGTTAAAAATCTATAGCCAATTATGATAATTATCTGACTCTTACAATTACTCTTACAATGGCTCAAATCATCAACAGCTCTATCTTAAATTTTGGTAAAGAAAACATCCGATTCACCAAACGCCTATTTTGTCAAGATGCTAATTTTTTGCCCTAGCCAAATCCTCAAAAACTCGTGCATCGCAATTTAAAAATTTCACCAAAAAATATTAATATTTCACGATATATATAGGGTTTCCAGCTTTTTTTTTGCGTGTAGTCACAAGAATGCCTTTATTGCAATTTATATGAGTATAGCAAAACCCCCATGCTGTCGTCAAGTATTTCAGAGGAGTTATCAATTAAATTGTATTAAATCTTAACATGAGTTGGAAAATCAAAACTATCTTGATGAAGTTATTAGTAAAAGTTATTTTTTGGGGGTGTTTAAAGGCTGTGGGTGAGAGTCCCAAAGAATCTATTTAATTTTGGCAAATTTGGCGATCGCCATTTGGAGTATCGGGATTAATTGGTAAGTAATCGCGCACCCATTCACAAGCATAATTTTTCACCGATTGATAATTAATAGAATTATCGAGATTCCATAGAATAGCCACCCCATCAGTATCAGTAGAAATTAACTTTTTACCATCATTGCTAAAACTCACCGACAAAACCCTAGTTTGACGGGTGCGATGACCATTAAAAACCGCCAATTTTTCACCGCTAACAGTCCATAGTTTCGCACTTCCATCTGTTCCCACCGTCGCCAGTATTTTACTATCTGGGGAAAAATTAACATCAGATACAATATCATTATGATAAGTTTTAAAACTGTTAATTAAATTGCTATTAACATCCCAAATTTTCACCATATCATCCTCAGCTACCGAAGCCAAAAAGCGACCATCAGGAGAAAAATCTAAGCCTAATATAGTTCCGGTGTGGTATTGACTTAGTTCCCGTTTAAGACTACCATCAACTCCCCAAATTTGCACCGTTTCACCACTACCACCATAAGCAATTAACTGACTATCTCGGCTAATAGCAACTGTGCGGATAGTCTGTCCTTGTGAAGACCAACTGTTTTGCAAAACTCCATCTTTATTCCAAAGTTTGATAGTGCCATCACCACCACCACTCACCAGAAATTCACCATTAGGACTAAAAGCCACCGACCAAACAGGTCCAGTATGTTCAGTTAAAGTGTTGAGTAAAGTTATGTTGGTTCCATCAGGTGAAATTTGCCACAGTTGAACAATATTGTCATAGCTACCAGTAGCTAAAATCTGATTGTGATAATCAAAACTGACCGACAAAACTCCCCCATCGCTAGTAGGAATAGTCTGTAATAACTCCCCATTAGGTCGCCAAATTTTGAGAGTTTTATCATCACTACCAGTTACCACAAAACTGTCATCCTCAGAAAATACCGCATCTAAAATACCTCGATTATGTCCCCTCAAAATCGTCAGGCTAGGGTGGTCAAAACTCCAGAGTCGAAGACTGTTATCATTGCTTACCGAAGCCAGAGTTTTACCATCAGGACTAAAGCTAACATTCCAGACCTGTTGTTCATGACCTTCTAGGGTATATAACAAATTACCATCTATATCCCACAGCTTAATATTATTAGCTAAATCAGCGGTAGCAAAAGCGATACCTAAACGGCGGATAATGCTATCGGGAGGACTAATAGCCACAGACCAAACCCAACCTTCCTGGGAGGGTAAAGTAGTAATCAGACTGCCATCAAGTCCCCACACTTTGGCTGTACCGTCATTGCTACCGGAAACGATAGTTTTCCCATCAGGGGAGAATACCACATCCCAGACGGGGTTTTGGTGTCCCCTAAAGGTATTAACTAGACTGCCATCTATTCCCCATAGTTTCACGGTGTGGTCTTTGCTGCTGGTGGCGATATTTTGACCATCTGGAGAAAAAGCGATCGCCTCTACAGCATCATCATGACCTGTTAAAGTCAGGTAAAGATAAGCATCAGTCCATCCCTGGTCACCCCGTCGCCACAGTTGTGCTGTTTTGTCTTGACTGGCTGTTCCTATGGTTTGACCATCTGGAGAAAAAGCGATCGCTCTGACACCATTTTCATGGAGATTTAGGGTAGTAACTAAATTACCATCAAGAGTCCAGACTTTAGCCGTTTTGTCTAAACTAGCTGAGGCTAAAAATTGACCATCTGGCGAAAAAGCCACATCAAAAATGTCCCCTGCATGACCCTCAAAAACCCGTAATAAATTACCGCTTATATCCCAGAGTCTAATAGTTCTATCATTACTGCTAGTAGCGATATATTGACCGTCAGGAGAGAACGTAACTCGCCAAATCAAATTTTGATGGGCTACAATACGATTAAACTCATCAGCGCGGAAAAATGCCCGGCTAACCGTCTCTTTAACTTTCGCAATAATTTCGGGATTAGCTAATTGGATAGTTTCAATTTTTCGGTGTGCTGCTAAAGCCGACAATAAAGCATCCAGGTGATAATTTTGGCTGAATAAAGTGTTGGCAGAATTGATAATAGCCACAATCTTGTTAATTCTAGCTTGTTTTTCATTAATTGAAGCCCGGCGATATAAATTAAATGTCTCCAATGCTAACAGGGAAGTTATCGCCAAACTAACGGTTAAAACCCCGATAAATATTTGTTGTTGTTTGGCGGTTTTGTGTTCCTGTAATAATCTTTTTTGCTGTTCTTGTAATTGGTTAGCAATAGCTTGCGATCGCTCAATTTCTAGTTGCTGTCTAACTTGGAGTTGTTCCAATTCAGCCGAAGCATTTAAAAACTGATAATCTACCGGACTTAAAGCCTTACCCACCATCCATTTTTGAGCATCTTCTAAAGCCTGTCCTCGCAGCAGTCGAGACTCATCAGTTTTACCAGAAAGTACCCAGGCTTCAAAAGTTTGAGAATAGGGTCGTAAATTACCTAACTTTTTGTCCACCCAACCCTGATTAAAAATGCTTTTATAAATCTTGTTTTTCAACCTCAAACAATTGTGGTACTTAACCACCAAGCCAGACATGATTAATTCCGTTTGTTCTGAACTACCGTCAGCCTCAATTATTATACCTATTAAAATCTGCTGATAAAGACTTAGCAAATTCGCCAGATTTTTTTGATTGTGCAATAATCGATTACAGATAGTCCTTAAATGTTCCGGTTCATCTTGATACTCCCAATTATCAATAATGTAATTTTGAACAATTTTCGAGATTATCTTTTCCTCTGTTTTATACCTCCATAACTTATGTTTACCTCCTTTCAATATCTCCATATATAAAATATTACAAATTTTCTGAGTTAAAAAAGGCTGTCCTCTCGTCCAATTTAAGATACTCTTCAGCAGACGACGAGAATTTTTACCCGGCATCATTAAACCTGTCATTAAGGGTTCAGCTTCCTTTAACGTAAATCCTGATAACTGTATAGCTTTACCAATATTAAACGGCGTGCGATTTTTATCTTTAATTAAATCCGAAGGTGTAGCCACTCCAAAAATCGCAAAAGTAATCCGATTATATTCGGGATTAATAGCCCTTTCATTATAACAATAACGGATGAAAGCAAAAAAATCATCCACCGGAAATGGTAAACTTAAAATACTGTCTATTTCATCCACAAATATAAACAGATTTTGGTCGGGTAAATGTTTTAATAACTCTTCAATAAATTGACTTAAACGCTGCAATAAAGATAGGTCTTCTCGTTCATTCCACCAACTTTTCAGCGGAAATTTACTGGTTAGCTTAAAACCTGTCCATAAACAAGTTAAAATCCCTTTATACCACTGTAAAGGTGTCACATTTTCACTACCAATACAAGCCATATCTAAGCTGATACACTTCAGCGACTCCTGTTGTAGTCTATGGGAAGTCCGCACCAACAGGGACGATTTACCCATTTGGCGACTATTGAGAACATAGCAAAATTCCCCAGATTTCAAGGCTTGATAGAGTTCCCTATCCGCCGCCCTCTCTACATAGGTCGGTGAGTCTCTATGAAGGCTACCACCTACTTGATAAATTGATTCGGACCCAAGTATCATAACATTGCATCCATGATGGATTATAGTTAATTATTCGCCTATCAAATGCTCATTGCATAAAATGTCGATTTTGTCAACAGCCAAATCCTCAAACACTCGTGCATCGCTATTTTAAATTTTAGCCACAAAATATTAAGATTTCACGATATATATAGGGTTTACGGTTTTTTTTGGCGTGTAGTTACAATAAGCCCCTGGAAGCGATTTCTCTGAGTATAGCACAACCTCCATTCTGTCGTCAAGTATTTGAGGTTACTGGTATTGAGGCGATCGCATCTCAAATTATGCTTTTTCTAAGAACACTCGAAAATAAATTTCTTGCTGATACTTAACCGATAAATAGTGCTTCGGTATTTCTTTTATATTGTCATCGTCTATTGTTATAGGATAGAGCGATCGCTTTAATTTGTGCTGATTCATCAATTAACTCTGACAGAATTCGATAATCTACCTCCCACACTAAAACCCTTCTCCCCAGACGATCGCTTCTTGAATTTTATTCATGGCTTCAATGGCAGTGTCAAAGCTGGAAATTTCCATACCGAAATCCGGTGTAATTGTCGCTACGGTTAACGTTTGACAGCGACTCCGCCTCGATTTACCCGGTAATTGGATAAGGGCTTCTTCCGCCATATAAACTCTAACACGACTAGCCGCGAGAATTTCATCTTGTTTATAGCCTGCTTTTTCGGCAATTTGTTGAATGTGGGGTTTATCGGAATTGAGCATGATTAGGGTGTTCAATTCCTTGACAATATAATCACTGTGGGTCGTAATCAATACTTTGATGCCACTGTTGATCAACCGAGCAATTAAACGAGCGATTCGACGTTGGTTTTCCGGGTGCAAATTTAGTTCAGGTTCATCAATAATTAGTAATTCGCCGATTTTGGCAATATGTTTTAAATAAAAGCCAATATCCAGTAACGAACGAACCGCACTAGAACTTTGATCCATCGTTAACTGAGCTTTTTTATTGCCCGTAGGAATATAATAGAGTTCATCATTTTTGGTGACCACATAACGACCGCCAATAATATCATCAAAATCGTCTAAAATACCAGGATTGATTTCGCTTAAATTACTGCTGCGTTTAGATATTCCCTCTAAATTACGCAGAAACTCAACATTTTTATGAATCGGCAACGCATAATCTCCATACCCCTTAGAAAGCAGCAGTTGAAACCTATCTTTTTCCCCTTCAACTTGGCTCAGTTCATCTAGGAGACGATTACGGGCAAAATTGAGTTCTTTCCGAAAAATAGCCGCACCTGTTCTTTCCGCACTGGCGATAAAAGGACGCGGAAAAAATCGAGAAAACAGGATATTTTTAATTGAATCACTAATAATTTTCCTGATGATTTGTCGAGGAAAATTCAGATTTTCCTTTGTGGCTAGGAGTGTAACCGTCAATTCTGGGCTATTTACAGGTTTGATTAGTGAAAAGATTTGCTGATCAGAGCCTCTGGCTCCTATATTGGTTTCATAGACATCATCAAAAAAATCTCTATTGAAATCTAAAAAAACTTCAAAGGTTGTCTGAGCAAACCTGGCTCGGTTTGTCCCAAAGATTTCCCCCAGACTGTCTGCGTAGGCTTCGGAGGCTTGGGATAGGATTTTTTCTGGGGAATCAATATCAGTTAGGAGGTTGATCGTCGCCAATCCTTGATTTAAAATCTGGTCAATAATATCATTGGCAATTTCCACTTCAAAGCCATCTCTCCATGTAGCTAAAAATCCAAACAAAGCATAGGTAACATAGGTTTTGCCAGAGTTATTTTCCCCACAAATAATCGTGAGATCTCCTAACTCGAGTTCGGCTTGTTTGATAACACCTAAATTTTGAACCTTGATTTTCATGAATAATTTAAGTGTGAGAGTTTTAGATTTTTATGACTCTGCTATGGTAGGGGTATTGGGAGGATATGGCTCGGAGATTGCATCTGTTAACAATATTTGGAACTCCCAAATACTTTTTGAGTACATAGATGATGGTCAGTGGGGAAAATTCCCCACAGTTAGGAAAACCCTAGAAACCACTCAAACGGCTTTGGAGAATTTCTGCTTGTTTCTCAGCTTCTGCTAAAGCATCTCGCGCCCCCTGTACAACCTGCGGGTCGGCTTTATCGACAAAATTAGGATTACTTAAACGCTTGGTATAGCTGTCAATTTCTTTCTGAATTTTTGCCAATTTCTTCTCGGTTCGTTGCTTCAAGGCTGGTAAATCAACTACCCCAGCCAAAGGAATTAAGGCTTGAATAGTCCCGACTACCCCGGCGATAGTTTGACCTTCATTTCCGGTTAGGGCTTCTGTAATCACCAAGTTATCCACCCCAGCAATTTTATTAATATAGACCTCTCCCCGCTGCAAAATCTCCCTTTCTTTGGCATTTTCACTTTGCAGAATCGCGGTAACTTTCACCTTGGGTTTAATATCAGCGTCGGCGCGCAAATTTCGGAGAGTGCGAATTGTGCCGATAATTAAATCAAAATCGGTTTCTAAGTCGGAACTGATCATCTGTTCTTGCAATACTGGATAAGTCTGCACCGCCAAACAATCTTGTTCCCCGGTTTGGGTTAAGGTGTGCCAAATTTCCTCGGTAATGTGTGGCATAAAAGGATGTAATAGCTTTAAAATGCCTTCTAAAATGTAGGCGAGTACCTGCTGGGCTACTTTCTGAGAAACGCTACCATCTCCCTGTAAACGATACTTGGCTAATTCAATATACCAGTCGCAAAAATCACCCCAAATAAACTCATATAAGCCCTTGGCGGCTTCCCCTAAACTGTAAGCATTCATATAATCACAAGTTTGCTTGACAGTTTGGTTAAACCGAGACAAAATCCAACGATCGCTTAATTCCAACTCCTCCAAATTCGGTGTTCCCAATTGTGCGGGAGTTTGTCCTTTCAGGTTCATCAACACAAACCGGGCGGCATTCCAGAGTTTATTAGTAAAATTCCGGGAAGCCTCCACCGACGGCGACTCATCCTTGCTGCGGTCATACTCTAAACGGATATCCTGTCCTGCGCCGATCACTTCCCGCATTAAAGTATAACGCAGCGCATCAGTCCCATATTTATCAATCAACAATAACGGGTCGATACCATTTCCCGCTGATTTCGACATCTTTTTGCCATTTTCATCCAGGATTAAACCATGGATATAAACCGTTTGAAAAGGCATTTGGTCCGTAAAATATCCCCCCATCATCGTCATTCTAGCCACCCAGAAAAAGATAATATCAAACCCAGTAGACAGAGTATTGGTCGGGTAATAGGTTTGCAAATCGGGGGTTTTTTCCGGCCATCCCAAAGTCGAAAACGGCCACAAACCAGAGGAAAACCAGGTATCGAGAACATCGGGATCTTGCTGAAGTTTTACCCCTTCTCCAAAGGAGGCGATCGCTTTTTCCTGTGCTTCTGCTGCTGTCCGCGCCACCAGAAAAGGAGTATGATCAGTAATTTCTCCCCCAGTTTCACTCACCGCATACCAAGCCGGAATTTGATGTCCCCACCACAGTTGACGAGAAATGCACCAATCTTCTAATTTCACCAACCAGTCACGATAGACTTTTTGCCATCTTTGGGGGACAAAATTCGGGCTATGTTGATTATCCAAAGATACCAAAGCGCGATCAGCCAACGGTCTAATCTTGACAAACCACTGAGTAGATAATAGCGGTTCAACCGGAACTTTTCCGCGATCGCTATAAGGTACAGAATGGCTATAGTCTTCTATTTTCACCAAAAACCCTTCGCTTTCCAAGCGTTTCACCACATTTCGCCGCGCCACAAACCTATCTTGTCCGACAAACGGTCCGCTATTTTCATTCAAAGAACCGTTTTTATTCATAATATTAATCATCGGCAAATTATGCCTTTTTCCCATCTCGAAATCATTGGGGTCATGGGCGGGAGTAACCTTAACGCAACCCGTCCCAAATTCTGGATCAACTAACTCGTCCCCAATGATAGGAATTTCCCGATTCATAATTGGTAAAGTCAGAGTTTTACCAATCAAATTTTGATAGCGTTTATCATTAGGATTAACCGCCACAGCCGTATCACCTAACATAGTTTCCGGGCGAGTAGTCGCCACTTCCACAAACCCACTACCATCACTCAGAGGGTAGCGAAAATGCCATAAATTGCCATTAACTTCCTTATTTTCCACTTCCAGATCCGACACCGCCGACTCACTAGCGGGACACCAATTCACCAAATATTCACCCCGATAAATTAAGCCATCTTCATACAAACGCACAAAGGCTTCAATTACCGCTTTTGATAATCCTTCATCCAGCGTAAACCGTTCACGAGTCCAGTCACAGGACACCCCCAAACGTCGCAATTGATTAACAATTGTACCACCGGACTCTTGTTTCCACTGCCAAGCCCGGTCTAAAAACTTATCCCTGCCCAAATCATAGCGAGTTTTACCTTCTTCTCGCAATTGTCGCTCTAAAATAGTCTGTACTGCTATACTAGCGTGATCAGTTCCCGGTAAATATAGCGTATTATAACCGCGCATCCGATGATAGCGAATTAACGCATCAATCAGGGAATTATTGAAAGCGTGACCCATGTGGAGACTTCCCGTCACGTTGGGGGGGGGAATCATGATACAGTAGGGTTCACCTGGATGGTTAGGGTCTGCTTTAAAGACCTGCTTCTGTTCCCAGTATTGCTGCCATTTGGCTTCGGTGGAGAAAGGGTCGTATTGGGGCGCTAGTGTGGGAATAGTTGCAGTCATAGCAGATTAATCGACAGTTTAAGCTGATTACTCGTTCCTAAATATTTTGCCACATCAAGGCATAAATTACAGTAGTTGATTAGATTATTAGTTATTCTCGCCCCTGGCGGTCATCGTAACCGCTACTATTCAAGGCTGTAGAGCCTGTTTTTCCTGTGGTGTGACCAGCCCAGACCCACCCCAAACCCCTTTTATGGAGGACGGGGGGGACTGAATCCGTTGATAGTCTAACTGTATTGTTGACCAGATATAGCTTCTGGGTCAAGGTTAAAGAGAGTTTGCAGGGTTTGCATAGCCCGGCGGCGGGCTTCAATATCCTGCTGCGATCGCAATTGTACCATAGGATCATGGAGAATTTTATTGACAATACCCCTAGTCAGGGCTTCAATAACCTCCTGATGCTTTTCGGCAAATTCCGATCCCAAACGAGATAGGGCTTTTTCCAGTTCCTGTTCTCTAATGCCTTCAATCTTATCGCGCAGACAGTTAATGGTCGGAACCGTTTCCAAACTCCGCCACCAGACATCAAAGGCTTCCACCTCTTCTTCAAGAAGAACCTCCGCCTCCTGCGCCATTTGGCGGCGGCTTTCGTAGTTTTGGGCTACCACCGCCTTTAAGTCATCCACATTAAACGCCTGAATTCCTGGTAACTCCGTGACATCAGCCGCCACATTCCGAGGAACAGAAATATCCACCAACATTAGAGACTGGTTAGGCGCTAAAGTAGTCTCTAATTTAGCCCGATCTAAAATCGGTTCCGTCGCACCTGTGCTAGTAAAGACGATATCGGAATTAGCCACAACAGCCATCATTTCCGACAGAGGACACAAGTTCAAATCCGCTTCTCTAAATTGACCCGCCAACTCTTGCGATCGCTTTAACGAACGATTTATAATAGAGATGTGGTTAGCCCCCTTAGAGAGCAGATGTTGTACCAATAGGCGAGACATTTTACCCGCCCCAACAATAGCCACTCGGTAATCAGACATATCCTGAACTTTCATCTGCACCAATTCCACAGCCGCAGAACTAATAGAAACCGCCCCGGTACCAATGCTAGTTTCTGTCCGCACCCGTTTCCCAGCCGTCAACGCTTGTTTAAATAAACGATTGAGAATGCGCCCTATTCCCTTGTATTGCTGACCCAACTTGTGAGTTTGCTTAACTTGGGCGAGGATCTGTCCTTCTCCCAGAACCAAACTATCCAATCCCGCCGCCACTCGCATTAGGTGCATAATTGCATCATCATGGAGAAGCGTAAATAGATGGGGACGCAGTTCAGCCAGGGGTAGTTGACTCGACTCCGACAGAAACTGAGTCACTTCCCTAATTCCCGGTTGAGCCTCAACTGTGACCAAATAGATTTCCAAGCGATTACAGGTACTAAGAATCGCCACCTCTTCCAAATGAGGATAGCTCAACAAATGCGCGATCGCCCCTTCTATCTGAGGTTCTGGAATACTGAGTTGTTCACGGACGTTAACTGGAGCCGTTTTGTGACTAAGACCTACGACTGCAATATTCATAAAACGGTTTAGTGTTTCGGTTTTTTTATGAGTGCATGGGATCAGGTTTCAGCCATCTCCGGTGTTTCTGCTTTCAGCCCACAGAAATTCACAAAATCTGTGCAATTTCCCTGATCCCGTTTCCCGACTGGAAACTAGCGAAGCTGAATATTTTTCGGCTTCTCAAACATATGGATAGTATCTACAAAGCGAGCCGTTTTCGACTGAGAGGAAATTACCAAGCTCTGAGTCCGAGCGCCGCCACCGAAGAAGCGAACCCCCTCCATCAGAGTACCAGAAGTAATACCACAGGCCGCAAATAGAACAGTTCTGCCGTTAGCCAGTTCTTCTGCATTATAGACCTTATCAGGATTTTCAATCCCCATATCTTTCAAGCGAGCGATGTTGCTTTCCTTGCTTTCACCGATCAGACCAGTCTTGACGACTTCTGGGTCGTAGATCAATTGTCCTTGGAAGTGACCCCCCAGACAGCGCATAGCAGCAGCAGAAATCACCCCTTCAGGAGCCGCACCAATACCCATCAGAGCATGAATGTTAGTTCCAGAGAAAGCACAGGAGATAGCTGCGGACACATCCCCATCACTAATCAGACGAACCCTAGCACCAGCTTCCCGAATTTCCTTAATCAGTTCCTTGTGGCGGGGGCGATCCATAACCACAACCACTAATTCCTCAACCGCGCGACCCATGCAGTCCGAGATAATCTGGAGGTTTTCTGTAGCTGATTTGTTAAGATCAACATGACCACGAGCTACCGGAGGGGCTGCTAGTTTCTTCATGTAGAAATCAGGAGCCGCAAAAAGTCCCCCCTTCTCAGAAATAGCCAGCACAGCCATCGAGCCATTTTGACCGTAGGCTACCAGGTTAGTTCCTTCGCAGGGGTCAACGGCGATGTCAATTTCTACCAATTCTTCTGGGTTACAAAAGGTCGCCGAATTTTCCTGGGTGCAGATACCTACCTCTTCACCAATGTAGAGCATAGGAGCCTCATCGCGCTCCCCTTCACCGATGACGATACGACCGCGCATATGAATTTGATTCATCCGTTGGCGCATGGCTTCCACAGCCACATGGTCGGCGGTATTTTTTTCGCCTTTACCCATCCATCGAGCCGAAGCGATCGCCGCTTGCTCGACTACCTCAATAATCTCTAAACCAATAGCGTTATCCACGAGTTTTATCCTCCCAACATCTGAGACTGCCTGATGGTAGGGGCTGGTTCAGTAAACAGCCTCTATTTGCAACCGGTTATTTGTGAACCCGCCCCTAAGCACTCCCAGTGTTCAAGTCTATCAGGTTATTGAGAGCCTATATGCAGGGAATTGAAATCCTCTTAATAATCTTAACAAATCTTGACACTCTCCTGCCTAAAGGCGAGGGGATTCTTCATTCATAGACCCAACTTGCTTTGACAGGAT
>NZ_JARPLU010000300.1:0-3047 GCF_032349615.1 Limnospira sp. PMC 1279.21
GTTACCGGAAGAGGCCGAACGCCAAAAAGCCGAACAAGCTCAACAGCTTGCTGAGGCCGAACGCCAAAAAGCCGAACAAGCTCAACAGCTTGCTGAGGCAGAACGCCAAAAGGCTGAGGCCGAACGCCAGAGGGCAGAACGTCTGGCGGAAAGGTTGCGCGCGCTGGGTTTAGATCCAGAGGAACTATAAAAGAAGCGATCGCACAACATCTACTTTAAATATTTATAGACATAGTTCCCCCTTGAGCAGCAACCATGCTAGGAATTACTCACGCTCAAGTTCCCTTTGTAGGTGATTAAAGTCGATCGCAAATATATCTACTTTTTCGCGGGTTAAAGCCTTCAGCAAGTCGCGACGATTTAAACCAGCTATTTGCGCGGCTTTGTCGTGAGGAATTTTACTTTTTTGATACCAATAGATAGCTGCCAAATCTGGAACCGGCAAACCTGAAATGGGAGAAACTCCTCTGGAGGCGACAAACACAGAAACCCGGTTTCTTGTCTGTGGTGAGCGATCGCCCTAACTTGAGCATCGAATAAAGAAAGCGATCGGTTTGTACATCTTCCCCATACCAGGATACGGCATTGGTGACAAATACAGTCACGCCATCCGCGTTAGAGACTATTTTTTATTTTTTTCTCTAATTCATTCACCGCCGACATCACACCAAATTTAGGATTCTTTAAAAGAGTATTTTCGAGTTGATCTAGAGATTTAACTAAATCGCAACGCAAACGCTGCTTATTTTGTTCAACTCCATTACGATAATCCCAATAATCGAAGGCAAGCAATCCAAAACCGACGAGAGGATCGATCATCGCGGCCAATTGACTAGAAATCACCGTGGCGGCCGCTTTACTACCCATTTTAGCTGCTAAATTTCCTAAAAGTTTAGTGGTTGCCATGCCACCAATAACTACTACTGGCAATGATTCCTCTCCTTGTTCATTTTCTAATCTGGCTTTGATTTCCTTTAAATTTTGATGCCACTCTGATTCAGCATTTTGATCATCCTTGTTGTCTATGTCAAAATCTTTTAGTTGACGCGATAGTAGTTTTAGATACAATTCAGTAGTATCAAGCACAATTGTCTTAAATTCACTTTCGACAGATTCTGGACTAACAACGCGCCGATAAAATTCTCTTTGAAGATTATCATTTACGCTATTTTTAATTTGTTCGTTAACTCTATACTGATTGAATCCATTGATAATATTTTGGCCTGCAAATTGAAAAAGAGTGTTAATTTCTTGTTTTTTCTGATTAAAGTAACTAAAATACCAGTTCAGAAAATCTGTATCTATGCGGTTAATTAATTCATCTTTCCATTTATCTAATTCCTGTTTGGCATATTCTTGAGCCTCTTTATAGGCTGTCTGACAAGCTTGATCAAAAGCTTTTTGGTCCTCTGAACCCACAAATGCTACCATATTTGGCATGATTTCCAGTGAGGGAGGAGGATTTAATTCAGCAGCTAAAGCTTGAGCCATAATCAAACGTCCCAGTAATGGGATTAACACCAGTAAAATCACCGTAGTCCAAATAATGAAACTAACTATCTTAATCGCTTTGACGACGTGGGATGTTTGTTTTAAGTCAACCAGACTGAAATCGCGATCGCCCAAAAACTGACTTAATTTTTTATTCAGCTTTTTGGCAACGATCTGCCGTCCTGAAGGAACACCACTGGGCAGATAAATTAAATGGTTATTTTCGTCCAAAAATACGAGGGCTAAAAAAGTGCCTTCGGGATGTTTTTGGCGAACGATCGCTGCTTGTGTTAGATTGGGATTATTGGGGCGATCGCTTTTTAAATAACTCACTACCTTATCAAAGCTGATTTCCTCTAATATTTCAGGGTTTTCAGGAAGAGATGGTAAGGACTTCTTGAACTCCCAAACTATCCGCACCATATCCTCATCGGTAATTTTCGGGGTTTTTTGAGATATTTTTGGAGCAAAAAAGTTAAGTAATGCCATGATTTTTATTGATTACTATACAACTAAAATTTCGATTTTTGTGATGGGATATTAATGGTTGTTTTTTCCATGAATTTTTATTGTTTTTTGAAAGTTATTGGTAAAATTAAAATCTTGCTCCGATTATGATATAATCAGCATAAAAATCGGGGCAAAATTTTAATTGACGGCTAAACCCTTAGATTCAAGGGATTAAACTATTCGTTCCAACATCTTTTTTGACCATCAACGTATCGGCAAACCAACTTCTCAACAATTAAATGTTTTTGAATTTGATCGTACTGTGAATTTGACGTATATCCCTGATTGATATCAACATTATGTATTGGGTTAAAAGATGCACTAGCCCATACAGGGACAACACTGCTGAAAAACAAAACAACCATTAATATTGATGCCGAAAAAAATGCCATTAGCTTTTGCATAGTTTCTCTCCAAGTCTAGTTGATGAAAATATTTTTTTGATTGTATAAGATAATTCTGGATGTTACAACCCCTAAAAGGTACGGTAAAGTCATGAGTTTTGTAAAGTTTTTTATCAATTTATCTATACCCTATTTGCTAAGGTACGGAAAAGTACGAAAAAGTATGATAAATTAAGAAAAGCTGAAACCAAGACTTCAACCCCAAAGAAATCTATGACTACTGAAGAACTGATACAGTGGGCAGATGACATTATATTTGCCAAAACAGAGAAACACCTTGATTCTGTGCAAACCGCTATCCTAGAAGGCGCTTGGCAAGGGTTCAAATATGAGGATATTGCTAAAAAGTGCCATCGCAGTAAGTCTCATATTAAAAATATTGCTGGGGAATTATGGCAGACTCTATCGGCAATATTGGGAGAAGAGATTCATAAGGCAAATTCTCGCTCTGTTTTAGAACGAAAAGCGATATCTATTATTTATAATTATGGTAAATCTTCACAGATTGTTAAAAGTAAAATTAGTAACCATATAAATATTTGTGGAGAAAGCAGGCAATATGAAGAAAATCTGAAACACCGATCGCCCTCTTCCCCTAACTCTTCTCCTGACTCTTCCCCCACCCAAAATCCCTCACCCATT
>NZ_JARPLU010000301.1:0-3031 GCF_032349615.1 Limnospira sp. PMC 1279.21
ATGTACGGTTCTGAATGGGAGGGGGTGAAGGCGACTTCACTCTCGACCCCTAATCTGACAGAAACCCGGTTTCTTAGAGTCAGTTTTAGTCTTTCTGGATTTCTAGGTTGGCGAAGTGTTTTTGTAAGAGGCGATCGGTGCATTTATTTAGGGAGTAAAAATCAGGTTTTATAGTGGTAAAATTAGGATAAGGTAAACAGTAGCTTCAACGCCAAAAAGATTCATACCCTTTCTTTAATTTTTCTGTGCCATCTCGCTAAATTATACTTCCATGAGCCATAATAAATCGCTCGAAATCCCATAACATTACTTGTTCAAACGATTGTCTAAATCGCTCTTTTTCATTGGTGGCAATCCGTTCCATGATTGATAGACTTAATTGTTTATATACTCCCAGCAGTCTAGCTGAAAATTGTGTCATAATTGGAAATGTTTCATCAAAGTGCAATTCTGTATCTGTCAAAATCAGAGTGCGACTTGCAGAATGAAAAACACACATTCATTAAGTGAATCAATTCCCGTTAAGCCCCAAACTCTTAAACCATCGAATAAGACAAAGTATAATCCAGGTAATAACTCACCTCGATCGCCCCTGATGGTCTGGTCAATCGGTAAATCTGGTTTTTTAATGGCTAAACCAGGGGCAGCCCCAAAGGTTGCCTGGGGATAAATAGATTTGAAATTAGCTGCAAATAAATAATGATAAAGGTTAGGGGCAATAATATACTTGACAACTCCCAGTTGACCTAGCTGGCTGACAAGTCTGTCGCTAGATTGAATTGGAGAAATTACCGCGAGTTCTCGATTAGCCAATCGAATAACCGTCATCCTGTTCCGACACTGAGTCCCAAATATCGGAAGGTCTATTCTGCAACCCAAACATCTATATCAACTTCTTTTAGCATGGTTTTGGTGAGTAGTTTGATGGCTAGGTTTAATGGTAGGAGCTTATGGTTTTAAAAACAACTTTGTCGATCGCATCTGAGTTAAGATATTTTGACGCGCGCGATACTCCTGTTTAGAGAATGATCGCCCCCTCGGTTGATTGTGCAGCCACTCCAACCCCTGCCGCACCTCTTGACGAAATTCCGTCACTTCTTGGCGCAACCCCTCTAGGCGTTCCTCTAGGGTTTGTAACAAGTCGCTGATGGTGGTTTCCATTACCCCCAACCGTTCACAGACTTCCGCAAAACCAGAATCAATACTATGGGAAACATCCCGAAAAAACTCCTCCTGCTGGGTGACGTTTCTCCTTTTACAGGCTGCCATGTTGAGGCGGATGAAGATATCACCCCATTCTGTATCGGTGAGGTTGCCTTGTTGGGTGAGTTGGTATTCTTCGGGGGTGAGGAATTGGTCGAGTTGGGCTTCTCGTAGTTCAGGGTAACGTTGCTGGGTGAGTTCCTGTTGGGCGATCGCTAAACCCACCCATATATCTCGCCTAATTCAATTAGTGATTTCCCTGGGCAAAAATACCCTACAACCGAACACCTAAGCCTCATCAATATGGTAGTAGCTTAGGGGTGGCTGCCATCGCCTTTTGGTGTCACCAACAACAACAATTATAGCCCAGTTTCCCGCAACCGGGTTATAGCAGAGCCATGTCCGATGCTCAGGGATTGAATGCTAATTTCACCGGTTCATCGTGCCAAGTTTTGCAACCACTGGAGGAGATGGGCAATCAAATCGGGGTCGCTTTCTAGGAATTGCGGTAATCGGCACTCGGGGAGGCGTTGGGGGACAATCACCGCCATGGGGGGATGGCTAAAGCGGGCGAGTTTATTGAGTACCGCGATATCAAAGCCTTGGGGGGGTGGGTCGGTGGGTTCTTCGTAGAGGATGAGGGCAATTGGATGGTCGCTGAGGTCATCCTCGCAGTAGGCTTGTAATTCGGCAATGGTACGGGGTTTACCGTCGGGACTGGGGGGACATCCGGCTTTTTTCAAGGTGGTGTAGATTTGCAAGGCGGGGTTACTAGGGTCGCTGAAGCGGCTGCCATCGATGCAAATGGCTTGGCAGTTGACGGGGTGGGTTTGGATGGCTTGGTTGAGGATTTGGGGGACAAGGGCGAGGTTACACTGTTGAATAAAGGGGGTGTTGTCTTCCACTTCGGGATGAGGGGTGGTGGGGAGATTGTGCCAGGGTTGATAAAATTCGGGATAGGGGAGGTTTTCGGCACAGTTGCAGATGAGTTTGTAGGATGCCTTGAATAGGTCAAAGTTGTTTTCGTAAACTTCATCGCTGAGGCAGTCTTTTAAGGCGGAGACGACTCCTGCATATTCTTCCGGTGTGGCGAGGATTTTCCCTAAACTCCATGCTGCCAGCCTACGGATATCTTCATCCTCAGTAGTGCGGATAATTTCGAGCAACCCAGCGATCGCCTCTGGATTTCCTGGGTCGATTTCCTCTAAACTATCTACCGCCAAGCTACGGGTACTTTCATTCTCAGTGGTGCGGATAATTTCAACCAACCCAGCGATCGCATCAGGGTTTCCCTGTCCGATTTCCTCTAAACTCCATGCTGCCCGCCAACGAGTCAATTTATCCTCAGTGGTGCGGATAACTTGGAGCAAACCAGCGATCGCATCAGGATTTCCCTGTCCGATTTTCCCTAAACTCTCTACTGCCTCCCTACGGGTCTTTTCATCCTCAGTCGTGCGGATAACTTGGAGCAAACCAGCGATCGCATCAGGATTTCCTTGTCCGATTTCCCCTAAACTATATGCCACCAGACCACGGGTATCTTGATCCTCAGTGGTGCGGATAATTTCAAGCAACCCAGCGATCGCATCAGGGTTTCCCGGGTCGATTTCCCCTAAACTATATGCCACCAGACCACGGGTATCTTGATCCTCAGTGGTGCGGATAATTTCAAGCAACCCAGCGATCGCATCAGGGTTTCCCGGGTCGATTTTCCCTAAACTCTCTGCGGCCAGCCAACGGGTATTTTCATTCTCAGTGGTGCGGATAATTTCGAGCAAACCAGCGATCGCATCAGGATTTCCTTGTCCGATTTTCCATAAACTTTCTA
>NZ_JARPLU010000302.1:0-3018 GCF_032349615.1 Limnospira sp. PMC 1279.21
CAGCTACCTGAAAGCGGGGGCACGAAGCCCCCGTGCTTCAGCCGGGGGTGCTGACAGACACCATTAACCATAACTTAAAGACACTTACTTTCCCCTGGTGTATGAATATTCCACTACAGCTTTTACTAGCCTATCAATATTTCCCGATTTTACCCAAAACAGATTGACCCCCTACCTTCCCGGTTCCCTTTCCTGAGTTCTTATGCACCAAACCTAGTTTGTGCCAATATATATCACCAAGGACAGTAGCCCTGTACGGGCGGGTTTACCAATTATCTCGTCCATATAGCCAATAATCGGGAATTTTAATTTTTGCCCAGATAATATTTGGGGGGACGATAGAATCAGGGCGATCGCGTCTTTTTTTGCGTATAGACACAATAACCCCTTGGGTGCGATTTCTTCAATGATACCATAAGCCCTATAATATCGTCAACTTTTTGGCAGATATTTTGGCGAAAATTGCCACAATTGTTAACAGTCTTTGAAAAATCCCATCAATTAATCTGATTAACTCTCCTGCAAAGAAGTTCCGGTAGTGTTTGCTAAAGTTAGGGCATAATGAGCGATCGCCAAACTCAAGCGAGCTTGTTCTACGGGTGAGAGTTCATGCCATTGTTGGGAACCCACTTTTGTCAATATTGATTCTAGGGCGCGATTGTCATTTCCGCGCATAGCATTAACCATAGGACGAGCGAGAACCTGCAAATCTTCCGGGTCCCACTCAGGTAAAATTTGACTAACGCAAAATACAAGCTGTTCACCAAGACTCTGGAAAGTCTTATCCTGAGCAACTGCTTTAGATATTCCCCTAAGTATATTTTCAGGAATGCGAGATAGGAGACTTACCTCGCCATTAAGTGTTAATTTATCAACTAATAATTGATACAGAGAAATCCGCGGCCACCGATTTTCTATATGTTCAAAGAAGACTTGGGATCTTTGAGTTATATCATCGTCACTGAAACAGTGTGACAGAGACAAGTTTAGATCTGCCTCCTCAAAATAGCCATAAGATTCTGTTTGTTCATGGCTCCAGGGATAGGCAGAATTTTCCGAGTCATCTAACAGTAGTGACCAGAAATCCAATGCGGTCTCATCATTGTGGCAATTAAGTTTAGTCATTGAGTAACATCCTTTGTTGACAACATAATCCAAGGTTCGGGATAGGCGGATAATGGATAATTGTTCGGGATGGTATCCCGCACCCATAGCTACAAAACTGAGAGCAGCAATTCCGCAAGTTCTCTGAGGATAAGGATAGAGTTTTACGGGCTATCAATCAAAAATTCCCAAATGCGACCCTGGGAACTGCCAAATTTTAACTTAGTTCCCGATGAAAGTTGTACCTCTTGATGATGAATGCGGTGCCACTGCTGCTTCTGTTCCTCCCAAACTAGAGTACCGTAGCGAGAGAAATCTCGCAGAAAGTAGGTCGGCGGATTGGTGGGAGACCCGTTACCATTGCGACAGAAAATCTCGGCGTGTTGATTAGAAATCCATGATTCATGCCAAACAATATCATTTTGTTCCGATCGCCCTATCTGAACCCGTCCGGCTTCTATTAGCCAGCTTTTTGATGTGACTTCCTCAGTTGTTTGCTGGAGTTTCAGATAGGCGCGGGGGAGACAATATCCTAGCGCCGTGGGTGAGTTGGCGGGTAGTTGGGTGCGAATAGCGTCCTCGGTGGGGGCTAGGAAGCCATTAAACTCAGGGTGCATATATAATATGGGCAGAGTCCAAGCTGGCTGGTTGAATTTGTAGAGGGTCAGCAACTGTTGTCTGGCGATCGCTACAGCCCGATCAATGGGCATCCTTTCTGATAAGGCTCTAGCAAAGGTTTGAATAAAACTGAGGGCTTCGCTGTCCGTAATGGAGTCCCGCATTCCTAAAACCGCTGGGACTCCATGATGGATTAATACTTTAGCCAAGCTGCTGCTGGGAATGGCGGGAAGAGTGATGTTTTGTAGAGTCGATGATAATTCCATGGCTGGGACTGCACTCCAGCAGGCATTAAATACCGCTAGAGTGATACCACAGCGCACTAGAACTTGAGCCAATTCTGTACCATTAATGGTAGTTTGCTCTTGTAGAAATAGTAAACCACCATCAGGACCCGTCAAGCCATGACCTGCATAGAAGATCACGTTATACGGTATCTGACCTAGCTGCTGGGGGGTTTCTAGTTCCGTAATTAGTTGGGCTACACTGGGCTGGATTAGTGTTTTGATGAAACAGGGTAGCCGATCGCTTCTTGATGAGTCAGATCCTGGGTCGGTGGTGTTGGCTAAAACTTCCGCAATTTGTGAGGCTTCCTTTTCTAATTCCAGCCCATGGGAATTTGTGGCTGGTGGGGTTTGACATTGGGGGATGTCGTTATGACCTAAAACTAATAAGATGTTTAGGGCTTGGATTAAGGGGCGATCGCTTAATGGTTGGACATCACAGGTAGTGCGACTAAATAACAGCCTCGGACTTAGGGAGATGGCTGGTTGTCCCGCCTGTGATTGCATAATTTCCCATGGTAGGGGAATTAAATTGGGCGATCGCACATCTAATCGTATTCTCAGCGGACATTTTTGGCCTAGGGCTAGTCCTTGACAACGGTGGAAACTGCTTTGAATTGCTCCCTGAAACAGCCACTGCCATAAATCTATTCCCAATTGTTGCATTAGTCGGCTGCTGTAGCTGGGTTTGGTTTCCAGAGCGGCTGATAATGGTGGTAGACTAAATTGCGGGTCACTCATGGCTGACTCACTCACCGCTAGGGGTAAGCTATCTGGGGAAAACATTTCTAACCAGGCTTGCCATAATTGTGAGAGGGATTCTGGCCATATACAGTCATGGTGGACATAATCGCTGGCATTGACAGAATTAAACACCCAGGTGGCGAAGTGGTTGCCTGTGGGTGAGTTCAAACGAGCGATCGCAATACTTAGGGTCGGACTGATACATTTACGCAACATTTATCCGGCTATTGCCTGACAATGCGACGATAGCACTATTACCCGTTAAGGC
>NZ_JARPLU010000303.1:0-2996 GCF_032349615.1 Limnospira sp. PMC 1279.21
AAGGGGGGCGGATTGCTGAACTGGTGGAGGCAGCTCAATGCCGTTTACTCTATCTACCACCTTATTCGCCAGACCTCAACAAGATAGAGAAATGTTGGTCGTGGCTGAAAGCCCGTATTCGCCACTGCATTGAGCAGTTTGATTCTCTCCATGATGCCATGGATTCCGTTCTCCAAGCTACGTCCTAACCACCTTGACTAATGCTATATATTTGGTTAGAGCGACGAGAACTAGAAAGCGCCTGGGGAGATATCCGTCAGGGAATTTGGATGGCGCTAGTGCGTCGGGGTTTATTTCAACTGAGTTACACCCCAGACACCAAAAACTGGCGACCCCATATCCTCACCTTTTCCGGTGCGCCCAGTAAACGCTGGCTCTTAGTAGAATTAGCCTCCAGCCTCAGTCATAACCGTAGTTTATTTACTGTTAGTACAGTTTTACCCAGTGGAGCCAGGAACCAAGCCCAACGTAGTGAGATGGAAACCACTATTAGAGAGTATCTCAATAAACGGGGGATTCGGGGCTTAGTGCGGGTGATTATGGCTCCTGATACTTTCAGCGGAGCCCAACAACTCATCGAGTCCTATGGTATTGGTCCTTTAGTACCCAATACAATTTTATTAGGAGATTCCCAATCCCCTGAACGTCGAAAATCATATTGTGAAACCCTAGTACATTTTCACAAAACCGCTCGTAGTGTACTCATACTAAGAGATGAATCAGATCGGGGATTTGGCGCGCGACAGAAGATTGATCTCTGGTGGGGGGGTCTTAATACTAATGGAGGCTTGATGCTAATTCTGGCTTATTTGCTGCGGACGAGTCTGGAATGGCGCGGAGCCGAAATTAATTTAAACTTAGTTGTACCCGACGAAACAGCAGCACTAGCAGCCCATACCAATTTGGCTAAAGTGGTTGCACAGTTACGCATTGGGGCTAAACCCAAGGTGATTGTGTCTCAAGGACAACCTTTCCCGGAAATTCTACGGTCTTCCTCTCAGGATGCCGATTTGGTATTTTTGGGTATGGCTACCCCCAAAGAGGATTTGCAGTACAGTAAATATTACGAGGGACTCCAGAAAATGGCTACGGGATTACCCGCTACAATTTTTGTGTTAGCTGCTCCTGATTTTGCCTTCTCTGAGGTGTTACAAAAAGATTAGGTTCACTTTTTTTTCAACCAGTAGTCTGAGGTGTTATGGGGCTGAACTTTCAATGGTCTAGGTTCAAGTTAGCTGTACTTTCGGCGATCGCATTGGGGACTCATATTGCGATCGCTACCCCAGTGAAGGCAGCAGAAACAATTATAGTTCGCCAAGGGATTATGTCTCTCTCTCTGGCAATCGAAGATTTAGAAACATTAGCCAACACCGGAAAAGTTCCCCCCGGACTCCGAGGTTATGAGCTGTTTCTGTCCCCCCAACAAAAACAACAAGTCCTGGGAGTCTTAAATTCTCAAGTAGGTATCCCACCCACCGCCGTCAGCAATTTACTGACAACCCAAATTGGCGAAAACATCCTTGACGAAATTGCCACCATTACCCGCACTCAGGACCCCCAAACCCGAGGCGCAGACATTAAAACCGCCCTATTAGAAGCAGCCGAAAGCGAGTCTGGGTTATCAATACTAGGGTTTTTACAAAGCTACCCTAACCCAGAATTGAGAATTGATATCGATGTCGCCTTTGATGTATTTAGTCGCCTCAACCGTTCTTTTTGGCAGACTCAGCAGTTTATGGTGGAAATAGTCCAACAATTAGGACCCACAGATGCTAATTTAACCCTCCCCCTAGACCCCACCCAACCGGGTCCTCACCAAGTGATCACCACTACCCATACTTTTGAGGATACAGCCAGAAACCGCACCATTGATGTAGATATTTACTGGTCAGAAGCCGTAACCAGCGATCGCCCTGTGGTACTGTTTACCCATGGTCGCGGTTCCGTTCGCAATGAATTACAATATGTAGCCCGCCACCTAGCATCTCACGGCTATGCTTTCGTCACCTTAGAACATCCCGGGAGTAACCAGACCTATATTAACCAAAATCTGGCAATGCAACCACAGGAGTTGTTAGAACGTCCCCAGGATATTAGTTTTGTTCTCGATCAGTTAACTCAACTAACGCAAACTGGTGGAGTTATAGAACGTAGCCTTAATCCTAACCGCGTTTTAGTGATTGGTTATTCCCTCGGTGGTGGTACAGCTTTAACTATAGCTGGGGGAGAGTTTCAACTCGACTCCCTACGCCGACGCTGTCAGCAGGACGCAATCACTTTAAGTTCAGGACAAATTACCCAATGTATCGCCACTGAACTACCAGGCGATCGCTATCGGCTATATGATCCCCGCATTAAAGCAGCGATCGCCCTTAATCCTACCGCATCGTTGCTTTTTGGTGAAACCGGACTAACTCAAATCCGAGTTCCCACCCTCATTTTCTCCACCTCCGCCGATAAACTCACCCCCGCCTTATCCGACCAAATCGCCATATTTCCCCAAATTCCCGCCCCCAAATGGTTAGTTGGGGTTTTGGGAGGAACCCACCTCAGCGCCAAAGACCCCGATTTTGTCTTAGATCAATCCCGCGTTCCCAGGACACCCCTATCTGGTGATGAGGTAGCAGGTATCGCCGCCGCCGATATCCAAAACTATGTAAAAGCCTTTACCCTAGCTATGGCTGCACAACTGACACCAGAAGCCGAAAAATATCAAGTTTTTCTTACCCCAGAATACTTTGAGTTTATTTCTACCGATGCCTTTCCAGTGCGGCTACTCACGGAAATTCCCGAACCCATGCAGGTCCTGGTTGATTCATTTCTGGAAAACCAGTTACCGTGAGATATTCCCGACCCTGACTCTACCCCCACGAGGGGAGCATGATTTAATCTCAAATTAGGTTAATATTTTAGGGCAATATGGTATAAGAAGCGAGAAGAGTTGAGGATAAACCTATTGCCAGATATGTCAAACCCAAGGAAGCGGCCCAAATCCA
>NZ_JARPLU010000304.1:0-2982 GCF_032349615.1 Limnospira sp. PMC 1279.21
CATGGATTCCGTTCTCAAAGCTGCGTCCTAACCACCTTGACTAATGCTATAATTACATCCTGCTTTTCAAGCCATCCCAGCATGAGCAAAATGATTAGAACCCGAATCGTTAAAATTGGCAACTCCCAAGGTGTGCGTATTCCTAAACTGCTTTTAGAGCAAAGTGGTATTCAGACAGACGTTGAAATCGAAGTGGAGGGCGATCATCTCACGATTCGCAACGCACGACGGTTACGCACAGGCTGGGAGCAAGCCTTTGCAGCAATGGCGAAAGAACAAGATGATGTTCTTCTCGATCCAGTCAACAGTACCGATTGGGAGCAAAGCGAATGGGAGTGGTAGCGATCGCATTTCGATGTTTTTTTGGTTAATCTTGACCCCACAATTGGCAGTGAAATTCAGAAAAAACGACCCTGTGTGATTATCTCACCGGATGAAATGAACGGTTATATTACCACGGTGATTATTGCCCCAATGACGACAAAAGGGAAAGCCTACCCGACGCGAATTTCCTGCCAGTTTCAGGGTAAGGAAGGGCAAATTGTTCTCGACCAAACACCATCGATAAAGCTCCATTGGTCAAAAAGATGTTTTCCCAATGAGCCAAGGGACGGCGCGATCGCTCTACCCTGATCTAATCCTAGGTCATCAGTGCGAGAATCCCACAGAGGCTCTCTGATATGGTGAGCCTTGAGTATCCCGACATCTCGAACCGCTGGATTATAATACCTAATACTTGCTAAAATACAAAACCGAGGTCACACTGACCATTATTCAAAACCTTTGAACCATAATTTGGACAATGACGAGTACCCAACAACGCGCCGCCCTGCAACGCCAAATCTGGCAAATCGCCAATGATGTGCGCGGCTCAGTCGATGGCTGGGATTTTAAGCAATATGTACTCGGCACGCTGTTTTACCGTTTTATCAGTGAAAACTTTACTAGCTACGCCGAGGGCGGCGATGACAGCATCGACTATGCCAAGCTGTCCGATAGTGATATTCCTGACGACTTCAAAGATGATGCCATCAAAACCAAAGGCTACTTTATTTATCCCAGCCAGTTGTTTGCTAACATCGCCGCTAGTGCAAACACTAACGAAAGCCTGAACACTGACCTAGCTGCGATTTTTGCGGCGATTGAAAGCTCTGCCAATGGCTACCCCTCCGAGCCAGATATCAAAGGGCTGTTTGCTGACTTTGACACCACCAGCAACCGCCTCGGCAACACGGTTAAAGATAAAAACCTGCGCCTGGCTGCGGTACTAAAAGGGGTGGCAGGGCTGGATTTTGGTGGTTTTGATGCCAGCCACATCGATCTGTTTGGCGATGCCTATGAGTTTCTGATCTCCAACTATGCCGCTAATGCGGGTAAATCGGGGGGCGAGTTTTTTACACCGCAGCAGGTTTCCCGGTTGATTGCCCAGCTTGCCATGCACCAGCAAACCAGTGTTAATAAAATTTATGACCCCGCCTGTGGTTCGGGTTCGCTGCTGTTGCAGGCTAAAAAGCATTTTGATGATCACCGGATTGAAGAGGGTTTTTATGGGCAGGAAATTAACCATACTAACTACAACTTGGCGCGGATGAATATGTTTTTGCATAACATCAATTACAACAAGTTTAATATTCAGTTGGGGAATACGTTAACTGACCCGCATTTTGGGGATGAAAAGCCCTTTGATGCGATCGTCTCTAACCCGCCTTATTCCGTGAAGTGGGTTGGGAGTGATGACCCGACGCTGATTAATGACGATCGCTTTGCGCCTGCTGGTGTACTCGCGCCTAATTCTAAGGCTGATTTTGCTTTTGTGCTGCATTGCTTGAGTTATTTATCTAGCAGTGGTCGCGCGGCGATCATGTGCTTCCCTGGTATTTTTTACCGTGGCGGTGCGGAAGCCAAAATCAGAAAGTATCTGGTAGATAACAACTACGTTGAAACCGTGATTGCCCTCGCGCCTAATCTGTTTTTCGGTACTGGCATCGCTGTGACGGTTTTGGTGCTATTTAAGGACAAGCCCGACTCTACCACCCAGTTTATTGATGCTAGTGGCTTGTTTAAAAAAGAAACGAATAATAACACCCTGACCGATGACCATATTGCCGAAATTATGGGGGTGTTTGATAGCAAAGAAAACGTTGATCACTTTGCCCGAACGGTGCCTTGTGAAGAGATTGCCGCTAATGATTACAATCTGTCGGTTAGTAGCTATGTGGAAGCCAAGGATACTCGCGAAAAAGTTGACATTACCCCGCTTAATACTGAGTTAAAAACTACTGTGGCGAAGATTGATCGCTTGCGGGCTGAGATTGATGCGATCGTGGCGGAGATTGAAGCATGAATAAATCAAAACGTCCTATTGCTTTGATCGATGTGCCTGATGGCTATAACATCTGGTTGAGGGAACTCAAGGAACGAATCCATAAAGCCCAACAAAAAGCGACATTAGCCGTTAATCGTGAATTGGTTTTGCTTTATTGGCAAATTGGGCGGGATATTTTGGCTCGGCAAGCTGAACAGGGCTGGGGAGCCAAGGTTATCGATCGCCTTGCCCATGATTTGCGTAGTGCATTTCCTCAGATGAAAGGTTTTTCGCCACGCAATCTTAAATATATGCGAGCCTTTGCCCATACATGGACAGATATTGAATTTGGGCAAGAGGTGCTTGCACAATTACCCTGGTATCATCAATTGGCACTTTTAGATAAGTTAGACAACAATGAAAAGCGTATTTGGTACGCTCAAAAAGCTATAGAAAACAATTGGTCGCGTAATGTGCTGGTGATGCAGATTGAAACCCGCTTAATTGAGCGACAGGGTCATGGGGTTTCTAATTTTGAGCAGCGTTTGCCTAAGCCAGATTCCGATCTTGCCCGTGAATCGATTAAAGACCCCTATCGCTTTGATTTTTTGGGTCTGACTGAGGAGGCTCAGGAGCGTGAAATAGAAAGGGCATTAGTTAAGCACGTTACACAATTT
>NZ_JARPLU010000305.1:0-2942 GCF_032349615.1 Limnospira sp. PMC 1279.21
TGATTCAGTCTATCTCCCTCTAGGAGGTTATTTCAGGCATTGCAGCCCTATTTCACTCCTAAACGTTTCGCACCTTAGTTTTAAGTATGGCGATCGCTTATCGGTTGCACCATCTGGCTGCTGATATCCATTGAAACCAAGTTTTAGCTAGTGCCGTTTCTGGATATACTCGAATCTTCTTTGATAGCAGACTTGTACTTTCGGAGTCCATAGAGCCGGCAACTGAAGACATGGACGATGGCAAGGATGGCGGGTAGGGAATTGATGTCACCATCTCATCCCCTCCTAAGAACCGGACTTGACACTTTCGCATCATCCGGCTCAAGGCTTTAGCTTATCAGAATGTGAGCCTGTGTGTATATGTAAATGACAGGCTTTATGTACGTGGACGAGGTTTGATTCTTGATCCGTCCCCCCCATCTTTCACTCTGATTAAGTGATGGGTGTGTAGTTCTTCTCCGTTGAACAGATTTTCACCGCATACTGGACATTTCTATTTCTGGTTTTCAGCCACTTTGTAATACTTCGAGTCTTTATCCCATCGGGTCTTCCCTGTTGAGGTTTATCGCTGTTCCCAGTATTTGGCTAGGGCGGGATTGTCTGGGGATGAGGTATCCTTTACTTTGACGTGGCGTTTAATCGGCGTTTGAGAGATTTTAACCACCGATTCGGTTTGGGAATTTCCACGCCTGTCCTTTACCTCTGCCGCGAATATCCATTGCCTCCTTACCTTGGTGCGGAAGTATTTGTTCTTAACCCATTCTTTCCCTTTTGTTGGATGCCTCCTGACTGCCCATGCCCACAACATCTTGTGAACCATATGGTCAACATAGGAGAACACCGCTTTACTGACACCCGTTCTGTAGTAGTTTGCCCATCCGATTAATTGTTGGTTGATATTTGGTATTACTACGTCCTGGGGAAGTGATTTGTTGGCTTTGAGCCAATCTCGTAACTTTTGAAGGAAAGCTCGCATTCTTTTTTCTTTTTGAGGTTTGGTGAGAAGCTTGCCTTTGTACTGACGTAGATTAAACCCAAGGAAATTAACCCCTTGTGCTATCTGGGTGATAGAGGTCTTTTCTTTATTTAGAGTCAGTCCCCTTTTGCTCAACCATTCTTCGATGATGGGTACCACGGCTTTGATATCTTCCTCACATCTAGCAGTAATGATGAAGTCATCTGCATAGCGACTGTAACCGTACATCGGTGACTTCACTCTTTCCTGTTGCCCCTGGCGATTGCCACTCTTCCTAACTTGGATGGTTATTTTCTGATACTTTTTGAGAAGTTCGTCTAATCCATCTAGGGCAATGTTTGCTAATAGTGGGCTTATTATACCGCCTTGGGGTGTTCCGCTTTCTGTTGCGTTGAATATCTCTGCCTCAACATATCCTGCTTTCAGCCATTGTTTGATTATCTCTCTACCTGGTAAATTACCTACGGCTTTGAGTATGAATTCATGGTTTATGTTGTCAAAAGCCCCTTTAATATCCGCGTCTAGCACCCATGTGTCCTTTCCTCCTTGAAGTCGGAGGAAGCATTGATCGATAGCGTCATGGGCGCTTCTCCCCGGTCGAAAGCCATAGGAATTGGCTTCAAACCTAGCCTCGAAATGCGGTTCATAGGAATTCTTGACTACTGCTTGTCGAACTCGGTCTTTAATTGTGGGAATTCCGAGCGGTCTCCTTTTTCCGTTTGCTTTTGGTATATACACTCTCCTAGTTGGCGAAGCCTTCCCGGGTGTGTATTTTGTCATTTCCCCGACCAGTTTCACCCTTTCCTGATGGGTTAGAGCCGTCTGTTTATCAATCCCAGCCGTGCTTTTTCCCTGGTTTTCTTGGGTTACTCGTCTTACTGACAGTAGCAGGTTGGAGTAACTGCGTATCATGAGTTTCATAAGGCTTTTGACCTTTTTCCACTCACCGTTCTGAGTTGCTCGATAAATTCTCTGTCTTAGTTTCCTAACATTCTTCTTTATGGACTTCCAATTGATGTCCGCCCATTCCAAAGCTTGTTCCTTGACTCCAATACCATTGCTGGTTCCATCTTTCATCTCGGTTGGGATTCCTCACAAATGTTTATCGTTTAAGACCAGTTGGAAGTCTGCCATCTTTCGATGTGAGGCAAATCTTGAACCCCTATTCTCTGCATTACACAGGGACATTCGCTTTTTCCAACCTCCTATACCCTCTGAGTTATTCATCTTCCTTACGGTTGATTTACTCATTCGACCTTTGAGAACTCATAGGGTTTACCGTGTTTCGTGCGTAGAACCTTCGTTCCAGTTGGGTTCCTCCTATGCTCCGACAGAGGCTTTGTCCTTCCGTAATCAGCGAAGACATCTGATTACCCCTCTGCTCACCTTTTGGTTAATGTGTATCAGCCTTATTTCACATTTAAATGGATAACGGAGCTTGGGGAGATTCACTTTCGTTAACCCTTCTGGGACTTTCCCTTGCCTCTTATACCTCTTTTAGGCTGGAAGTATATTAGGCTTCTGTGCCTTGCATTATGCCAATTTCATTACTTATAGCATTAGTCAAGGTGGTTAGGACGCAGTGTTGAGAACGGAATCCATGGCATCATGGAGAGAATCAAACTGCTCAATACAATGGCGAATGCGGGCTTTCAACCACGACCAACATTTCTCTATCTTGTTGAGGTCTGGCGAATAAGGCGGAAGATAGAGTAAACGGCATTGAGCTGCCTCCACCAGTTCAGCAATCCGCCCCCCTTTATGAAACGTTGCATTGTCTAGCACTAGAGTCTGACCTGGCTTCAGTGTTGGAATTAAGATGAACTCCAACCACAACTCAAACACTGTCCGATTACAACAACCCTCAAAGCTAAAGGGGGCTAAGAGTTGTTGATGACACCATGCGGCTATATATAGCACAAGACAGAACACTTAGGACGTATAATGGAGAGGACGAGATGACTAG
>NZ_JARPLU010000306.1:0-2917 GCF_032349615.1 Limnospira sp. PMC 1279.21
ATGATGTCCCAGTCAGGCCAGCATTTTCTTTCCCTTGAAGTTGAGCCCGCCTCCGTTTTCGGAGACGACTTCTGCTTCGGGGTAGAGGTTGGACAGTGCGGCTACCTGTCGGTTGAGGTCGGACTGCTGGGCGCGGCTACTAACTCTGGCATAGATAACGACTTTGCGTTTGTCACTGCCTGAGAAGGGAGCATAAGACTCAACGTTGTATCGTCGTTGCCCAGCAGGAGTTCTGATGGTCTCGATTGAGCCATTTTTGTCCCATCCTTGGAGTATTCTTTCATGGACTCCAAGGATTTGGGCCGCTTCCTTGGGTTTCACATATCTGGCAATAGGTTTATCCTCAACTATTCTCGCTTATTAGACCCTATTGCCCTAAAATATTAACCTAATTTGAGATGAAATCATACCTCTCCTGTACAGAAGAGGTATGGCAATTTAAGCATTGGTCAGACTATTAAGCAAACCGACGGCGTAACAGGGGTTGAATGATTAATAAGGAGGCGATCGCAAACGCCAACAATACCACCAAAGCCACCCCAAAAGTTATATTACCAAAAGGAGCCGCCATGACCACGCTACCGAAAGACCAACTCTCATGGGTATAAAGATAGCGAATTGGCTCGATCGCATAACTTAATGGATTCAGGGTAGCCACCACCTGTAACCACCGAGGCATAAATGACAGAGGCGCTAAGGCGGTACTAGCAAATAATAGCGGTAAATTAGTCACAAAAATCACCGCAATTAGTTCAATGTGACCAGGGAGGGCAAAAGCCAGACCTAAACTTAAACCCGTTACCCCCAAAACCAACAATAACACCACCAGGGCAATTACTGCTAATCCGGCAATTCCTGGCAATCCCGCCCCGATAAATGCGGCGACAGTGACAATCGCCGCCGTTTGAATAAAGCTGAGGGTGACAATATAAATCGCCGAGGCTAAAACAATGGAAAACCGGGAAGCCAAAGGCGCTACTAGGAGCCGATTAAGGAACCCAAATTCTCGGTCAAACATTACCGGTAATCCGGCATTTAAAGCCCCCGCAAAAGCGGTAAAGACAATCACTCCCGCCCCCAAAAACTGACCATAATTATCAGTTTCTCCAAATAAGCCCTGGGGGGCATTTTGGAATAATGCACCGAACAGAATCAACCACATTAATGGCTGAATTACTCCGGCTATTAGGGTTGATGGTCGTCGCTTTAATTGAATAAATAAACGACGGGTTAAAGCCGCTGTTTCCTGCACAAAATCGGCGATATCATTGGTTTTTTCGGGTCTAATTTCAGCGGTTGATAACTGATTAATGCTGGTACTACTCATGGTTGGCAAGTCTCCATTAACAGGTTATTTTAGACAAGTTAACGCATATTGCGTTTTTTCTCGGCTTTGGGGTCGCGAGTGGCGACGGCGGCTATTTCTGCATCCATTAGGGTTTGACCTGTCGCGGCTAAATAGACATCATCTAAACTAGGGCGAGATTGTGCTATCCCAAAGGTGGGTAAGCCAGCATCTTTAAGGGCTTGTTGAATGGTAAATAGGGCATCATTTTGGGATGCAACTACGAGGTTAAGAGAGTTTCCCTGAGCCTGATTGATGATTACCTCTTGGACACAGGGAAGCGGCTCTAATAGGGCTTTGGCGGCTTGGGCTTCTGATAAGGGGGAAAACTCCCTAATTCTCAGGGTAATGCGATCGCCTCCTACTCTGTCTTTCAATTCGGAGGGGGTTCCGGTGGCAATTACTACCCCTTTATCAATGATGGAGACGCGATCGGCTAAAGCATCTATTTCCTCTAAATAATGGCTGGTAATCAACACTGTGATTCCTTGTTCTCGCAATTGTCGCAGGAAATCCCACACTACCACCCGACTTTCAATATCTAACCCGACAGTCGGTTCATCAAGGACCAAAACATCAGGTTGATGCAGAAGTCCAGAAGCGAGATCTAAACGCTTACGAATACCCCCAGAATAAGTCCCGGTTTTTTGATCAATCCATTCCCCCAAGCCTAGCAAATTGGACACAGTTTCAATGCGATCTTTGATGCGAGGACGGGGGATATGGTACAAGGAGGCTTGTAGTTGCAACAGTTCCCGACCTGTGAGAACTTTATCAATGGCTACTTCCTGGGCTACATAGCCAAGGCGCTGTCTCACTAATTTCGGCTCCTCGAGAACTGAAATTCCCGAAACGGCTAATTTTCCAGCGTCGGGAGTGATTAAGGTACACAGCGATCGCAGGGTGGTGGTCTTACCAGCGCCATTAGGACCAAGCAAGCCAAAAATTTCCCCTGGCTGAATTTCTAAGGAAATGTCTTTCACGGCTTCTACTGAGCCGTAACGTTTTTGGAGATTTTGGATAAGAACGGCAGGAGTCATGTCACAATTAAGCTAGGTGCTGCCCATATTTACATTACTCAACATTTTAACAGTCGCCCGTATTAGTTAGTTAACTAAAGGCCTTGTACCATGAGCCGGATTTTAATTGCTGAAGATGAACCCCGGATAGCTGCTTTTTTGGAAAAGGGACTGCGGGCTAGTGGTTTTACCACTGCGATCGCTAATAGTGGACAAGATGTTTTAGATCAGGCGTGTAGCCATAACTTTGATTTGCTGATCCTAGACCTGGGACTTCCTGACCGCGACGGTTTCCAGATTTTAAAAGAATTGCGCGGTCAGGGGGAAACTTTACCCATTATCATCCTCACCGCTAGGGATGACCTCAGCGACAAGGTGGCGGGTCTGGAGGCGGGGGCTGATGATTATGTGACTAAACCCTTTCGCTTCGCTGAATTGCTGGCTAGAGTCCGCGCTAGACTCCGCAACCAACCCTCTAAAAATGCTGATGATGATAAAACTGATACATTTACGCGACATTTATCCGGCTATTGCCTGACAATGCGACGATAGC
>NZ_JARPLU010000307.1:0-2897 GCF_032349615.1 Limnospira sp. PMC 1279.21
TATTGACTAGTGCTATACAAAGCAGGGGGTCGTAACCCTGTTCCCATGACAAAGGGGTGTCCACATCAGGAGCCCTATGAGGTGAAAGTCTCAAGTACGGTTTGGAATGGGAGTTGGGGAGGGTGACTTCCCTTTCGACCCCTACCCTTTTGAGGGTGAAGGATGCGACCAGAAGCCAAAGCCCAATTGTCATGGTGGGGATATGCCCACAGGTCGCGGTGTGGATATAGATACTGCGATTAGTAGGAGTATTATGACGAGAGCGAGTTTAAAGACTACGTGGTTGTATACAGCTCTGAAAGTTGAAGTTACAAAGCAGGGGGTCGTAACCCTGTTCCCATGACAAGGGGTGTCCACATCAGGAGCCGTGTGAGGTGAAAGTCTCAAGTACGGTTTGGAATGGGAGTTGGGGAGGGTGACTTCCCTTTCGACCCCTACCGACAATACTTTACCACATCTGATCTAATTGAAATAGACCACATTGTACCTCGAAGCCTTGGTGGAAAGGATGAATACAAAAACCTTCAATTATTACACCGCCACTGTCATGATGATAAGACGGCGCTAGATAACGCCAACGCTGTATCCTTAACAATGGAACAATCAGATTAGGAGCCGTATGAGGTGAAAGTCTCAAGTACGGTTTTGTATGGGAGGGGGAGATGGCGACATCTCTCTCGACCCCTACTTGTCAATGTCCTTAGCAGGTAATGGCCAATTAGGACTTTGGGTTTGAGTCTTGCATACTCTCGATGTGCTATGCTATCATAAACCACTAAGTGCGAGATGTTTAGGAGACCAAATAAGGCTGAGATGCCTGAAATAAGCTCCTAGTGGGATTTCAACCCCTTGGTTGAATAAAAGAGGGCTGAAACTCTTTGAATATCCCATAACTATTTATGCGTCCCAACGTTTGGAGATGAGAATCCAAACTAGGCAGGGAACTCAGGGTCAATATACGGACTGTTTGAGGGAGTTATGACCCCAATATAGCAGAAAGTTGAGAGTAACGGCGGTAGCCACCCCCAATTTAAGGATTCACACCCTTAGGTTGAAGCGGGGAACGGAAGGCGTAATGGAAAAACCTATTTCCTACTCGACCACTGCCAACTATCTATGATTAGGAAAACCGAATGTCTGGCTTGAACCATCGTAATTATGAAGCAGCGAAATAGGTTGACACGCTGCGTCTAAAAGGACAAGGGGAAAAAGAAGAGGTTTTAACAAGCCATCTTCAAGATGTAGGATAATTTTGTGCTATACCTACACAGACCTTTAAAGTACCCCGGTGGAAAGGACGAATCTAAGGATAGAATGCCCACATAAATGGAACGTCGTAACCCCTCTTAGGCTCTCATATGGCAGGATTTACCTGCGGAGTAGTGATAAGTGTAAGCGCAAGGTGCGAGACGTTAGGGTATGAAATAGGGCTGAAATGCCATAAATCACTAGCCGGTGAAGATTCCAGCCCCGAGTTGGGATATAAGGAAACCTTTCCTGACCATCCTCATAACTGTTTATATGTCCCGACGCTTAGGGAACTAAGCAAGGCAGGGAACCCAAGGTCCTAAGCGAACTGAGAAATCACAGAGCAGAGGGTAACGGCGATAGCCACCCCTAGTTTTAGGACTCACAACCCTAGGACTAAAGCGGGGAACGGAAGGCTCCGAGGTGTAACCTAATACCGGAATCGAGACCACTGCCAACCATCCATGATTAAGGAAACTGAATGTCCGGCTTGAACCATCGTAATACACTAGCAGCGAAATAGGTGGACACGCTGCGCCCAAAAGGGCAAGGGGAAAAGTTGGGGGCTCTTACGACTACCTGCACAGACCTTTAAACTACCCCGGTTCTGAGGACAAATCTAACCATGGAATGCCCATATAAACGGAACGTTGTAACCCCTCTAATGCTCTGCCTATAAACAAGTGAGTAATGCTATTCACAAGGCAGTAGTGAAAAATGTAAGCGCATGGTTAGAGGGTGAAGGATGTGACCAGAAGCTAAAGCCCAATTGTCATGGTGGGGATATGCCCACAGGTCACGGTGTGGATATAGATACTGCGATTATTAGGAGTGTAGTGGCGAGAACGAGTTGAAAGACTACGTGCTGCATAAAGCTCTGAACATTGAAGTACGAAAGCAGGGGGTAGTAACCCTGTTCCGATGACAAAAGGGTATCCACATCAGGAGCCGTGTGATGGGAAACTATCAAGCAAGGTTTTGAATGGGAGGGGGTGAAGGTGACTTCACTCTCGACCCCTACCCCTGGAGGGTGAAGGATGCGACCAGAAGCCAATGCCCATCTGTAATGGCTGGGATATGCCCACAGGTCGCGGTGTGGATATAGATACTGCGATTAGTAGGAGTATAATGGCGAGAGCGAGTTGAAAGACTACGTGGTGCATAAAGCTCCAAAAGTTGAAGTAAGAAAGCAGGGGGTAGTAACTCTGTTCCTATGAAAAAGGGTGTCCACATCAGGAGCCGTGTGATGCGAAAGTATCAAGCACGGTTTTTAATGGGAGTTCGGGAAGGTGACTTCCCGTTCGACCCCTACCGATTTGTGCGCCCTTGGCCGATTGGGGAGGCAGCGAACTCATAATTCGCCTTCAGACTGGTTCGATTCCAGTAGGGCGCATTCCTGACAATACTTTATCCTGACTACTATCGCGTGATATCGCTCAAACCGATATTCGTACCGTTACACTCAAAATGCACTCCATTCAGTCTTAGCACACGGGACAATTAGTGCATATCCCTTAGCAACAAATCTTAATTATTGACGGGTTAATCAATAAGCACAACTTAATCAATCTGTCAAATACCCATATCACCCCCCAGCAATTCTCATTTTGGCGAAAACCTGTTCAAGTCCCCGATTAGGGGTCGAGAAG
>NZ_JARPLU010000308.1:0-2872 GCF_032349615.1 Limnospira sp. PMC 1279.21
AGTTGAAGTCACAAAGCAGGGGGTCGTAACCCTGTTCCTACTGACAATAGGGTGTTCACATCAGGAGCCGTGTGCTGGGAAACTCGCATGCACGGTTTGGAATTGGAGTTGGAGGGGGCGACCTCTCTTTCGACCATACCAAATCGCCTGGTTCCGACGATTACACTTGTGGACGGGGTGCTGCCGACAGTCCCGGACGAAGCCAGAAATAAACATCAAGATCCGGCTATGTCCGGTTTTGTTTAAGTTTTATAGAGCAGTAATCATGATATTGATGCCGGGAAAAAGCTACAGAGGTACACTTCCACCCCTGACACGACACCAGGAAGAACTTAGCGATCGCCTACGACAAGATGTAGAAGCGATCGCCGGGACCGGAGAACATAACTATATATATTACGATAATCTTCTTAAAACTGAGGCTTACCTAGAAAGTAGACTGACCCAAGCTGGTTATACAGTCCAACGCCAAGAATATCTGATTGGCGAACGCCAATTTACCAATTTAGAGGTAGAAATACCAGGGGAAGCCCTGGGGGAAGAAATTATAGTGATTGGGGCTCACTATGATTCTGTGGTAGGCTCTCCTGGGGCTAATGATAACGGATCAGGAGCGGCGGCGGTCTTAGCACTAGCCGATTATTTCGCGGCAACCCATCCCCAAAAAACTCTAAGATTTGTGGAATTTGTGAATGAAGAACCACCCTTTAGCTGGACTCCAGACATGGGAAGTTGGGTTTATGCAAAGCGATCGCGAGAAAGAAATGAGAAAATAGTGGCGATGCTGAGTTTAGAAACAATGGGCTACTACTCGGACACTCCTGGAAGTCAAACCTACCCCCTGGGGCTATTAAATAATATTTACCCGATCACTGGAAACTTTATCGCATTTGTTGGTAACTTCGCATCTGGGGGATTAGTCCGGCAAGTAGTTAAGGCATTCCGTACCCATACGCTGTTTCCCTCAGAAGGCTCGATTTTGCCTAATACGGTTCCGGGTGCGGGTTGGTCGGATCATTGGTCTTTCTGGCAGGAGGGTTATCCGGGAATTATGGTCACGGATACGGCTATGTTTCGCTATCCCTACTATCACACCCAGGAAGATACCCCAGCAATGGTTAACTATAACCACCTCGCTAGGGTAGTTTCTGGCTTGGAGGCAGTGATTATGAATCTGGCTAATATTGATTGATTCACCCCCCAGCTAAGAGGTGGGAGTTAGGAGGATAAACTGTCGAGATAGGAGCGATCGCACTCCGGAAATGTCCAGTTTCACAGCAGCCAGAATATCACCGACAGTGCGGGGATTTTCTACGGTACCATCAGCAGTTGAATTAGTTTCACAGGCTTGGAGAAACTCAAACTCATCATCTGATAATGTCACCAGGTGATAATTGCAATCAAACACTGTTTGACTCGGCCAACCATTCAAACAGTAGGTTAACTCAGGAATGGCAGCTAATAAAGCGCTATCATCAGACCAATCTGCCTTGGGTAAAGGGGGACGAGCCAGGAAAAACTCATAATGGCTAACCTTGGGGTCTAATAACTCAATGAGGCGATATAGTTGGCGATCGCTTAAATTTTCGACCCTTTCCATAAGTTCGGGGGATTTACCAACCAGGCGATTAATATCCCAATACTCAGGATTAGAAAAACCGACAAATTCCAATTGAGAGCTATCAATCAGCTCAAACAGAGTGTCAATATTGTAGTCAATTTCTTGGGGATGGACATACATATCAGCAAAACACTCATCTCGCTGATTTTCCAGAGCCCAACGTTCGGACTCATACAGGACCAAACGGTTATCTTCGGGTAAGGCTTCAAAAACTTTGCGCCCCACATTTACGCCGTCCTGATAATCGCCACGTTTGTCCCCTTGTAATAAGGCGATCGCCTGCTGCATAAGTCGCACTTCCCAGCGACCCAACTCAGCATAAACAAATATATGTAATAATCCCCCCGGCGTTAACTTAGAAGCCAAGGCTTGGATACCCCGAATGGGGTCTGGTAGGTGATGGAGTACCCCCACACAGTTAATAAAATCAAACTCCCCCTCCAATTGTCCCACATCATAGAGACTCATCTGTTGAAATTGAGGCTCTGGAGTTCCCGGAGTAGATATCCCGGAGCGGCGACAGCGTTCTTGAGCCGTAGCGATCGCTCCTGAACTCAAATCAATACCCAAAACCTCAGCCTCTGGGTTAAGCTGAATCAGATATTCGGTACTCGAACCGGTGCCGCAACCCGCATCCAAAATCCGAATTTTAGTTTTCTGGGGTTTTTGTCCCGTACAAAATCCATAGGCTGCTGACCAACACCAGCGCCAGTTATAACCCGGTGGCGGTTCATTTAACAAAGGGTCAGGGGGAAAAGGGTAAATATCGTAAAGCCGTTTGACAGCAGCGCTAATTTCTTCCATGATCAAAACCAACAGACAACAACCCAAGCAAGCAAGCGAACGTGCTTTTTCAGAATACCTTACAATTGCCCCCAGTAGACCATAAATCTGTGGGGTGTTGGTCATGTAACAAAACTTATCGTTTTTTCTCAGATAAGTTCTGGTAAGTCTATACAATAGGTCTGGATACGCGATTTAATAAAATGCGAGGATTGCAGCCAAAAACATTTTAGCTGTAATTATCTGTAAAAAGATTAACCAGGTTAACAACTCAAGGAGCATGATTTAATCTCAAATTAGGTTAACATTTTACGGCAATACGGTATAATACCAAGTATGGTGCGAGACCTTCGGGTATGAAATAGAGCTGAAATGGGCGTGGGGACTACCCGGTGAGGACTTCAACCCCTTGCTTGATTGGGTCGCATCCCTGGCCATCCCATAACACAGCCGGATTTTTTGGCCCAC
>NZ_JARPLU010000309.1:0-2811 GCF_032349615.1 Limnospira sp. PMC 1279.21
CTAGGAGGTTATTTCAGGCATTGCAGCCTTATTTGACTCCTAAACGTCTCGCACGACATCATTAATATAACAAACACTCTCCCTAGTTATCCGGTTAATTTCATCTGAATTTCATCTTTGCTAATGGAAATTTCCCCCATCAACTTAATTCCCCTGTGGTTCGTCTGTCTGTTAGCTTTTTATGTGGCTTGCACCCTCGGAGCCAATGATGTGGCTAACTCTATGGGGACTTCTGTAGGGTCAAAGGCGATTACTCTCCGACAAGCTATTATCATCGCTGGGGTTCTGGAATTTTTTGGGGCGGTATTATTCGGGGGTAGGGTTTCGGAAACTTTGGCTACTGGGGTAGTCAAGCCGGAAGAATTTATCCGATCGCCTCAATTGTTCCAATTGGGTATGATAGCGGTATTAGTCTCGACCGGGTTATGGCTACAAATTGCTACCCGTAAGGGTTTACCCGTCGCCTCTTCCCATGCTGTGGTCGGTGCTATTTCGGGATTTAGTGCTGTGGCTGTAGGATGGACTGCTGTAGCCTGGAAAACTGTAGGTTTGATTTCTCTGGCTTGGTTAATTACCCCCCTCATTAGTGCGGCGATCGCTGCCTTACTCTACAGTCTCATTAAATACTGGATTTTGGAACACCCACACCCACAACAACAAATTCTCGAATGGACCCCCTGGCTCAGTTGTGCCATGATTGCAGTGTTTGGCACTTTAGTAGTCCCAGAAATTAGTCAACCCCTCGCCTCTTGGATGAAAAGCCAATGGGGTCTTAATTTTCCTACCCATGATTTGACTATTGCGATCGCTGGTCTCGCTGTAGTTGGCCTTACCTGGTTTAGTTGGCAACCTACTTTTAGATCCGGTGATAGCAAGTCCTCCATTGAAAAACAACTCGCTCAGTTTCAGGTTTTCAGTGCTTGCTTTGTTGCTTTTGCTCATGGGTCTAATGATGTTGGTAACACTGTCGCACCCCTTGCCATTATTGTCTATATCCGACAAACCGCTTCTGTCCCCCTCGGAGAGTTTCATATCCCCCTCTGGGTATTAGTTATTGGCGGCGCTGGTATTGCTACAGGTCTGGCGGTTTGGGGTCAAAAAGTGATCTCCACTGTCGGCGAAAATATTATCACTTTAACCCCTAGTGCCGGATTTTCGGCTGAACTGGCCACCGCCACCACTGTATTAATTGCTTCTAACTTAGGGATACCTGTTTCTACCTCCCATGCGTTAGTTGGCGGTGTCGTCGGGGTGGGAATTGTTCAAGGCTGGAAGTCTATTAAATTTGGGACTGTAGGTAATATCGCCTTGGCTTGGTTAATTACAGTCCCCACCGCTGCATTTTTGGCCGCTACAGGGTTTCTACTCCTGCGATATTTCATCGGGTAGCTTTAGCTATGGTAGCCCCCCACCTCCCCCACCTCCCCATAGTTATCAATATTTTGTCCCCCTCCCCCCCTAGGGGATGTTAAACTATGGGGAAATAGCTCATTGGTGAGATCAGAGGATAAAGACGTGGTGACAACTCCTGAGAAAATTACAAATCCTAGCACCCAATTAAGCGATCGCCCTAAATCAGATCGGGTAGCCGTTTTATTGATGGGTTATGGAGAAGTAGAAAGCTATGAAGACTTTGCCAATTATAATGAACAGGCTTTAAATCTGTTAACCGCCAAATTCGCCCCTGTTCCCACTTGGATTTATCCGCCTCTGGCGCGGATTTTGGCAATCTTTGACCTCCATGAATGGAGTCATCAGCATGGCAATTTCATTTCTCCCCATAATGCCATTTTTGAGAAACAACGCGCCGGAATTGAAGCACATTTACAACAAAAATGGGGCGATCGCATCCAAGTATTTAAAGCCTTTAATTTCTGCGCCCCCTTCCTACCAGAAACCGTTTTAGGTCAAATTAAAAGTGAAGGATTCGACAAAATCCTGATTTATCCACTGTTAGTAGTTGATTCAATTTTTACCAGTGGTATAGCTGTAGAACAGGTGAATAATGCCCTGGCAAAATTAGCCGATACCAACAGCCATTGGGTGACAGGTCAGCGTTATATCCCCTCCTTTTACAATCAGCCTGAATACATTGATTTAATGGCGGAATTAGTGCAGGCAAAAATTGAGGAAGAATTGGCGATCGCACATTTACCCTCCCAAACTGGCATCGTATTAATGAATCATGGATGCCCCCATAAAGCCAAGGGTTTTACATCAGGAATTGATGAAAGTCAAGCCTTATATGAAAAAGTCCGGGAAAAACTCATCAACCGTTATCCCTTAATTTCTGTAGGCTGGCTAAACCATGATACCCCCCTGATTGACTGGACTCAACCGAACGCACAACTAGCCGCCCATAATCTGATAGAATTAGGAGCAACGGCTATTGTCTTCATGCCCATAGGGTTTGCTACCGAAAACCACGAAACCCTATTAGATGTAGAACACATTATCGAGGCATTGCGGCGGCGACATCCCCAAGTAAGATATATTCAGATGGCTTGTGTCAATGACCATCCCCAATTCCTGGAGATGGCTGCTAATTGGGCAGATCCTCAGATTGAGGCATTGTTAAGCCAAACCGCATTATCTATTAATCCTAGCCTGGCAGTACAATCAGATCCAGGTCATCATAGCCATAGCCATCATCATCATAGCCATAGCCATAGCCATAGCCATGATCATGATCATCACCACCATTAAAACCTAGGGGCGGGTTCTCCAATTATCCCCTATGTCTACCAGATTATTCGTCAGCACCCCCGGCTGAAGCACGGGGGCTTCGTGCCCCCGCTTTCAGGTAGCTGC